>CALAEU010000207.1 GCA_937891215.1 uncultured Clostridia bacterium | reverse complement strand
CGGTATTTAAGAGAAACAACTGTAACGCCTTTTGGTATTTTATAAGTGATATGTTCACCATTAAACCAACCCAAAGCTTCAAACTCCTGTTCGCCCTCTTTAGTTATATAGGTAGTTGAAACTGCACCGATTAAAGTGTTTTCTGTTGTTATGCGGATTTTTTTACCAGCAGGTGCTATGATTTTTAAGTAAGGAGTAAGTTGTGCGTTGTAGGGGATATCTAGAGTGATTTTTTCACCGTTAAACTTATTTACTGTATAATTCTCATAATCCTTTGAATTTTCATAGTCTTTAAGACCATAATCTTTTAAAAATGGTATTCCTCTAGGGTAGAGTTTGCCATAAACTCCCTCACCACCAGGAGCATATTCAGTTGCGTTTTCCCACGAAGAAACATCAAAGTTTTCATTTGTCCAGTCGGTCATTTCTTCTCTTGCATCAAAATAAATACTGTATTCGGGAAGTCTGTAGTTCGGTGGATAAAGAGCACTATCAATGTAAGCGGAGTTTCGTTTTACTTTCCAGCTGTCGTCAGAAATTATGTTTATATTTTCGCCTGTGGCTTCAAAAATGAACCCACCCTGACCGCTACTGCTATACGAGTAACTTGTTTCGTTATCCCAATACCACACCAGAGCACAAATTGTATTTTCGCCCTTTTTGAGATATGGGGCAATATCTATACTGTCATAATACCCACTATTTTTCTCGGGCCCCCTTTTAACGCTACCCTCAAAAATAACGATTTCTCCGTTTATGTAAAGCCAATATTTAGAGTCGGCGGAGATGTTGGCGATAAGTTTTTCAGGTGTTTTTTCAAGAGCAATCTTTTTACTAAAACACATCCACACATTTTTCTCTGTAAGGTTTTCCTTATCCCAAATCCATTTTGCTTTCCAGTCGGATTTCTCTTCAGTAGAAATTACAGTGTATTCGGGTATAGTGTCGGGGATTTTGTAATCGTTTGTAAATGGTATCATTTTTATATCTCCCTGTGGAAATAGTGATGAAATAAATGCGGCTGCAATTGCAAGATAAGAAATAATAGTCTGTAAAATTTGCATAATAACCTCCTTGATGTACACCTGTAAATTCAAGCTTTCCAAGATAATGAAATATATATAAATATACCAAACATTTAGACTATCTGGTCAAGTATTGAAGGATCCTTGAGCTTGTTGTCTTCTGCTAAAAGAATAATTTTAGACATAATCTCTGCAGTCTTCGGGTCATCATCTGCAAATGGTAAGAAAATACGACCTCTTGACTGGGAATGTACAGGAAGGATGTAAATCATCCCTTTACCTTCAGCGTGAACAACACCAGAGCCCATATGAACACTGTAATTTGCAAGCTTGCCTTGTATTTTTGCGTGGGCACTATACCAATTAACATTGTTTAATTTTAAAAGCTTTGTAAGCTCTGTAGCAATAGCAATACGCATTTCTACTGTAGAGTGACTTGTTTCAGGATCAACTCCGCCTATATGGGCAACGCTTACAACAAGGTCAATATCTCGCATTGTTTCAGAAAAAATAACTGGAGGTATTTTTTCAAGTTCAATTGCTTCGCCAGTGGACCTGTCATAAAAACTAATGGTTTCAATTGTTGGTGCTTCTATATCTGCAGGTGAAAACCAATCAGCCATAGCGTACATTCGCACTATGAGATTTTCTTTGTAGAAAACCTTTTGTAAACCTTCCTCGTAATCAATAGTCCAACCACGAGATTTTAACAGAGCAACAGTTTTTCTTGGTTGCACCTGATGCCCTTCATATCTGCGAGAAACAAAACATTCTTTTCTTTCGTCTTCTGTAATAGGGTAATATTCACGGAAAACCTGCTTAAAGGGTTGAACTATTTTATTTTCGTATAAGAAGTGCATATATTCAGCCCATTGATTTGCTCTTTGAATATCATAAGGGTGTGCAATGCGAATGCTGATGCTTGTTATATCCTTCTCAACACCTGAGAGTAAAGAGAGCGATAAATTTTGACCGTTTTTCTTTAAAAATCCGCAGTCGGTGTTATCAGTCCAGATAAGCTTTTCTATCATTGGAGCAATTATCATATTGTTAAGTATATTGATAAGCTCATTTGCACCAAAGGTGGTGGATTCAGTCATAGCTTTTTCTAAGCTTTCTCTTGCTCGCTGTTTTTGGTCTTTTAACTCTTTGAGAATTCCTTTAAGAGTTAAAAAGTATTCATTCTTAGCAATAGCCTTAGGTATAGTTTTTAATATCTTGCTATTTTTCTCGGTTATAATTGTTGCATCACCATCTGAATCAATACCTAATTTTATTGAGATATCATCTATTGTAACAGGTGAAGTGTATGGCAAAATTTCGTTGAATTTTTTGCTTTCCATTTGCCACATTAAACGGTTAACATCCATTAAGCCGGTAGTTATGGCTAAATTCTCCATTGCAGTATTATAAGCTTTTTTCTCACTTTCACGGCGTTGAGCGCCAAATTGTTTGCTTTCCTTTAAAAATTCTTGTAAGAATTCATAACGGTGCAAGGCTTCGTTTTTATCATTCGGAGCAATAGGTATTAAAGGATAGCATCTGAGTTTTTCTTGATTTCGTTTATCTTTTATTTCTTTAAGCAACTCATTTGCATCTAATTTACCTAAAACTGCATCTGAATAAAGCTGAGAGCGCCTATGTTGATTACTGCCAGTTGTAATATATTTTGCAGATTTATAGAGCGTTTGAAAACGCTTTTCACCAAGTTTTTCATAAGCTTCAAAAAACCAGTTTTTATCAAAAGCACCATCGTTAAATTTTTGTGGAGAAATTGGAGAATAAATAGCAACTTCAGTTTCTTTTTCGGCAGAAAATGTTTCGTTTATGTGTGCGTGGAAGAACCATACACCGCATTTCAAACCATCCCAACCGAGGATTTTTTCAGCGAAATCTGCCCATTGAGGTGCATACATTACTGCTTCTGCTAATCGGCTTTCACTTATATCAGTAGCTTTTAAAAGCTCTGCTAAGTATTCAGGCGTATCAGTTGAAGACGGGTAACAACGCTTTAAAAGTCTGCTGAGAACTGCTTTTTTTGTTGTATTGTGAGAGAATTCATATCCTCGGAAGAAGTTTTCCTTACCTAATGCGGCTAAAAGGTTGCAAAAATGCTTAGCACCCTCAAATCTTTCAATACACATAGAAGCGTGAGTTAAATCTGTAGGTAGCTCACCGCGTCTTTCTTCAACTTTTAATATTTGTTCAACAAGCGTTTTTGCAACATCTGTCGCCCAAGGATATTGATTGAATAGTTCACGACTTTCAGGTCTGCGGTTAGGGTTAGTCAGATATTTAATATTTATAGGTATTTGCTCATTTGTAAAAATTAAAAATTGGAACAAAGCATCTTTTGGTACATAACCTTCGTTACAAGCTTTAAAATAATCTGTGAGCCTAAGACAACCACTTACTACTTTAGGGGAGAATTTTTCAATTTTGTATGCCTGTAAAAACCATGTTTTAAAATCCTCTGAGTTTAATTCCAAGTCGTTAATAATATATCTCATACAAGAAAGGGCACGACAGTTTATGAGGATAGGGTTAGATAAAGTACTGTGATATGTATATCTGTTGTTTGCTTTTTTGTTTCTCTCTAAATATTCACGTGTTAAGTTTGCTTCACCATAAATATTGACAAGGCTAAGGTAAAGTTTAATTGCAACGGTAAATAAGGCGTGACTGTCCATTTTTTGATGAGCCTTTGCAATAATTGAAAGTAAAGCACTATATCGGTTTCCGTATTTTTCACGACCTGCATTATGATAAGATGGAGAGAGATTCATTTGTACAAATGGTAAATACCATGAGGCATAATCAAAAGTGGAATCAAAAGAGTCAATGTAATGAGAGGCAGTTATGTAACGAAGACCCATATATTTTTTAGGGTCGGTTACATAATCACCCATAGCCTCAAGAAATTCCTCATAAAACGGAATCATTTCGAATCGTGCTTTTTCATCACTAAGATATCTTATTCCGTATTCATAGGGGAGTTGTATCCGATATTCGCTATCACCAAAAAGAATCTTGGTTCTTCCGTTCCAAGAGTCAACCTCGTATTCGTAATCCTTATGTTTTTCAAACACCTGATTTATTTTTTCTAGAACCTCGTCAAGATTTCTCCATACTGGAAGCAAAGCGTTGATTTCATTGGCTGTTAATAAATCCTCAGAGGTTTCTTTTTTACCAAGAAGCTTACTGAAAAATCCTACCTTTTTAGTAGGAAATGATAAAGGTGCGATTTGAGAAGTGAATATTGCAATTGTTTCAGGTTTATAAATTCCATACCCGTTTAATACATTGTATTCTTCAATAGAATTGTTTTCAGAAGGGAGACGTTCTAATAAAATCTGGGTTTGAGTCGAAATTTTTTGTTGTTTTAAGTTTTCAAGCTCGTTAGTGAATTCTGAAATGATTTTTGGATTTTTTTCTTTGAGTTCGAGTAAAAGCTCAATGGCAGCTTGTATCTGATATTCTTCTGAAGCTGTGAGCATTTTACCAATGATGAATTTTAATCCGTCGGTAGACTGTTTACTGAAAACTGATAAGACTGCCTTTCTGAAAGAACTGCTTTTAGAACGCAGACTTTCAGCTAAAGCAGTAAGATCTGCGTTATTTAAATTACATACAGAAAGTCTTTCAACAGCAGCTTCCTTTACATAAACACTGCGGTCATTAAGTGCTTCTTTCAAAAAGCTTTTGTGTTCTTCGTGTTTTTCCGGGTTTAAAAAGTTAATTATAAAAGCTCTGCGTTGGTCTGAATTCATCAAATGATGTATTTCTGATAATTGATTTATAAGATTTAAATCCATATCATAGCCTGCAACGCTTAGTAAACAAGAAATAACACGGGTGTTTTCTAATGTTACGCCTACAAAATCAAAAGGTGTACCAGAAAAAGTTTTTGATTTGTTGCCTATAAATTCAGCAACATCTTTTAATTGAGCAAATAATTCTTGTCGTTCGTGCTTACTGTTCGGGAAATGCTCATTTTTATATGCTTCATTTTTATATGGAGTACCAGAAGTATGGTAGCATCCTAAAAGCTTAGAGGTAACAGAAAGATTGCGTGTAACCCAGGCAAGTATTTCTTCATCACGTACATGCAAGAATTTACTTGCAAAATTCATTCTGTATGCTTCGCTGCCTGAACGAGTTATAAACAACCAACCTAAAATTTGTTTATATTTTTGTTCATCCTTTAAAAGTTTCTGGGTCATAACTTCTGTATCACGAATTTCATAGCAACCCATAGCCCATAAAGCAAAATATGCTTTTTGAGCGTTTTCGCTATCAAGGTATTCTTTTCTTGTAGCTTCACTGTCAAGACAATCGTACGCGTATTCTGCGCATTTAACTACATTTGCTGGTTTTTCATCGCCATAACCAAGACCAGTCCAGGTATCAAATGCACGAATGGTACTGCTATAGCGAAACATATTTTCATCAATACAAAGCTTTAAAATACGCTTTAAAGCCTGAGGACTGCCAACATCAGCGCTTTCTAAGATTTGTTGACGAAGCCCCTCCTGAAGACGGGCAGCCAGTAATAACTTTAATAAGTCTTCCATAAGTTCGCTATTATTACTAATGATTATCGCTTCAATAATAGACCTAGTTATAACAATCTCTGAGTTGTCACCCATTATTGCTTCGTGGATTTTTTCTATTATACTTTTGTTGTTTTGGCGTATTTCATAAGCAAGAAGATATTTGTAAGCCCTTGGATAATCGTGGTCATAATAAAGCATTTCTTCTACAGAGGTTGTATAAGAAAAAGTGAGAATTGATTGTAATACTAAATCAATTAATGAATCCGCATAATAACCCACATCAGCCGAATGGTAGCTGTGGCGCCACATACTTATAGAAAACTGCCCCTCTAAGCGAATCTTTATTACTTCATAAATTGTATTTGTATAATCGGTACCAACAAGAGTCGTAAGAGATTTTTTAAGGGCTGGTGACCAGAACTCTTCTAGTGTTGTTAATTGCCAGAGCTCTTTTCTGTATTCCTTTTTTAATGCTTGCATTAGCTCGGTATGCTTTTCCCAGAAAACACCGTAAAAATTACAAGCAGCAAGAGCAGATGTAAGACCTAAATTTTTAGAGGCAATATTTTTAAAACCCTCAGCTATCTGCTCATTTTTAACTAATTTTTTTCTTTCCAATTTTATCTTCCCCCTTTAAAAATTCACCACATTCTTCCCGCTAAAAAAGCAAGACGAATAAATGTAAAAACTTCATTTTCTTTAATTGTAAGCGGAGCATCAAGCTCGGTTAATTCTCTTTCATCCATAAAAACTCTTACAATGCCATCTTCAAAACATTGAATTGCGTTATTTATAGCGGCGTTTTTTTCAGCTTTTTTATCATTGAAAACATCACCAAACGAAACCTTTCCTGTAAGGGACAGGTCATCAATTTGCTCTTGTGATATAAAAGCTGTAAGCACGGTATCGTTGCTTTTGTTGTTGTATTTATTTACTTCAGTTATAACAATATCTTTTAACAACTCCCGAAGTGTTGAAATGCTATCATTTATTTCGTAGGGAGTTAATTGTAAAACATCTTTTTTCTTGCCTGCTGCTTTAATTCGTATAAAAATCTGCATAATTCAATCTCCGTATAACTTTATAATAATCATCGGGTTTCTAAGATTTGATTATATTATTACATCTTTTTTTAATAAAAGCAAGACTTATAGGATGAATAGTTTTTTATTAATACGAATTAAGATTTTTTGATTTATCAAGTTCTGAAACCGTATTAAAACGAATAATATCATGTATTTTATACACTATCCTTATCAAGTTGATAATACCATAAATAAGAGAATAAAGGGTGAAAATTTTATACCCCTAAAACAAAGAAAAACAGGCGACTTGAATCAGAGATTTGAGCCACCTGTGAATTTATTTTATGCCATTTTCCAGAGCTTGTTTAAGCATCTTTTTCAATTGGTTTTTAAACAAAATTTTAAGCACGAAATTCGCCTTGAAAAATAGAAAGAAAAAATATGTGGGGAGTGGTGATGTTTTTCGCTATGCTCAAAGTGATGTTGTGCTAAAGCACAGTGATGTTTTACACCTATGGTGTAAAGTGATGTTAAGTTTGCCATTCACTGCACCGACAGGTGCAACTTCATTGTGAAACACTACATATAGCGGTTTTTATTCCGCTAAAAAGTCCATTTAAGAGTGTTTAATACATATATTCCATACAGTTTATTTCCA
>CALAEU010000206.1 GCA_937891215.1 uncultured Clostridia bacterium | reverse complement strand
TAATTCCCCACCTACTTTATAATGTCCATTTATGAAGAAAATTCACATCCAACATAAATTCCCATTTCTCTGTTTCCTCGTAGCTACCATACCAAAGATCAGAAATTAAATTATAATATTTGTCATTTTTTTTGATCGCCGGAGCGTTGTGTATATAGTATAATTTTTCATTTAATTTGTTGGCTACATAGTATGGACTTTTTTGATAATAAACATATTGACCGTCAGCACCTGCTTCAAAATACAGCGTGCTGGGATAATTGATATAATTTCTCACATCTTTTATCATGTTGAACTCATTAAATGACTCGGGGATATTTTCTTCTGTACCAAATCTATATTTTGCCCATCCTTTGACACTATGAAGGTGATTACCAAATGTTGGACAATACCAATACATGTTTCTGCCCTCTGTTGGTCTAACAAAAATAAAACCAACTGGCTCAAACTCGACCAGAAACATACAAACATTATCATTATTATCATAAATAACTGCTGTTAATCTTCCAGTATATGATTTTATATTGTCATATGGTATTAATATATAATTTGAATCTATTTCTTGTTTATAAATACTATCATTCAATTTGCGAATATACTCTTTTTTAAAAAAAGATTTCAAAAAAACTATTATATTTTTATAATTAAAACTATTATAAACATCACCAAGTATTTTTATTGAGAAGTCTTGATCTTTTGTTACTATTGCTTTATTATTAGCATCATCAAAACTCGGATTTATCCAAGTATACTTAAATGTATTAGCAGATGGCAGTGTTTCTTCATTTTTATTGAATGCTGTAACATTAATATTTATATTTTGATTATATTCAGCATGAGTATTTTGAATACTTACTCGATTTTTTTCTGTATCTATTTGATTAATGATATTATCTGCATCATCGGTTATAGTTACTACATAATGAGTAGCGTTTTTGCTTTTTTCAAAAAAAAGAGTTGTGTTACTATCGACGTCTTCAACTTTAGTAATACTAAATGTAGTTAATGTTGTATCATCTAAACTTCCCCTACCTAAAAAGTAAGATAGTAGACACAATGTAATTACAACAATAATTATAAGTATTATTAAAGCTTTTTTATACGTCTTCACACAACCACTTCCAACTTCTTTTATTATTCTTTAGTTCTTAAAGATTTGAATACTTTTCTGAAAAGTGACTGAACAGTTTCGTTATACTCTCTGCCCTCCCAAAGAATACTTACTGCCTGTTCTGTACTTACAGTACCGCCATTTCTGTCAATTAAAAGTGCTAAAAGTTCTTTTGATTTTGCACTCGAGAATGAAACAGATTTACCATCAACAAAAACATCAAAGTAACCAAATGTTTTAACAAAAATATGACTTTTAACCTCGACATCTTTAACAAGTAATGCCTTGTCATAAGCCTGACGGATTCTGTCTGCTTCGTAAGGTTTTAAAACATAGTCAACCGCATCCGCTTTAAAAGCGTCAAGTGCATATTCAGAGTAACCTGTTGCAAAAATAATTCTTGTATTTTTAGATGTTTCTTTAATTCTTCTTGCAAGCTCAATTCCTTTTATAACAGGCATTTCAATATCAAGAAATGCAATATCGACTTTGTTACATGCAACAAAACCTAATGCTTCAATAGGATTATTGAATTTTACGATTTCGTCAGTTATACCAACTTCTCTACAAGTGTCTTCAAAATCTTCAAGTGCGAGAAATTCATCATCTACTGCCATTATTAACATCATTGTAACCTCGTTTCATCATTTTTAGGAATTTTAATTAAAACTTTTGTGCCGACACCTACTGCACTTTCAACATCTACAGTAGCTTTTAGCATTTCTTTAAGTCTTACTTTTATGTTATTTATACCTACATGAGAGCGTTCATCGTTCTCATCTGGTTGTTTTGTAATATCATAACCTACACCGTCATCAGAAATATCCACATAAAAGAACATTTCATCATCATAAGTTTTGACAGTTACAGTACCACCTTCAGGTTTCTGATTTATACCGTGTTTAATTGCATTTTCAACAATTGGTTGAATTGTAAGTGGCAATATGACAAAATCTTTACATTCAATATCATAAATAACATTGAGTCTGTCACCAAAACGATGCTTTTCAATATCGGTATAATTTGCAACATGGTCTAATTCTTTTTCTACAGGAAGCGGTGTTTTCTGAGTTAAAGAATCCATATTTGCTCTTAAATATTTAGAAAATTTAACAACAACCTGCTCTGCAGTTTTCGGGTCTTTTTTTATTAAATATTTTATTGTATTAAGAGCATTATAAAGGAAATGCGGTTTAATCTGACTTAACATAAGTCGCATATTTATATCAGCAAGTGCTTCCGTTAATTCTGCTGCGTGTAATTCGGCAACATACGCTTCCCCTATTCTTATAACCTGAATAATAAGAAGCATAAGAATAAATACCGTACCTGCTATAGGAAAAACAAATTCCACATTTTTGGAAATATAACCGTTAATATAGTAATTGTCTATTATTAAACTTGAAATAAGAATACAAGACGCGATTAAAAAAGGAATAGAAAATCGTTTTTTCTTTGCAACTTCTATTGATATTTTATAAACTAAATACAAGTCAAGAATATAAGAAACTGCTTGTAAAAACATATAGTTTGCAGAGTCGTAAATAATTTCTGTAACAAATTGTGGAATGAACACGCAAAGCAAAAATGCGCCTGAAATTACTACCATAAAATTATCGGATATTTTAAATTTCAAAGACCTTGCTATATGCATAAAAAGTGCAAGTTTTATTATATAAGTAGTTGCATATATAAGCGACAGAACTATCTCGTAACTCAAACCGAAGAAAAATGCACTCGAAATTCCATAGCCATTACCACTAATCATAATCCTGAATAAAAATGCAAAACAAAGAACAATAAGCCAGAAAAACCTGTTATCTTTAAAAGCAACTGCACTTATTGCGATTATTGATATAAGGAACATTGCAACCATACCAATAATAAAATATCTGAATACTAAAAGTGCAGTCATATTCGACTCATAATGTTCGTTATCAACCAAAACAGGAAGAACAGTTATACCACTCGAAAACTGGCACGAAACTTCAATAATGATTTCATATGTCCCATCTTCTGAAAAGTCAAGACTTAACGGATAATTATGTATATCAGCATTCGATAGTGTTTCTTCTCTTATATCACTGTTGCTCAAACAATTGGTTGAAACGAGCTCACCGTCAACATAAACTCTGTACGCTCCAGGTAGATTGGGTAAAGTAATTATGACAGGTTCAGGTGAATAAACATCATGCAGAACCTTTCTGTATGTAGCGTACCCACCACTCGATAATCGTTCATCGTTAATCTGATAGGTTGTCCAGGCAGATGGTAAATCTACTATTAAATCAGGTTCAAATTCTTTAAGTTCCTCGGTAATAATAAGTTTATTCCAGTAAAATTCCCAGTCATCTGTAACATAAATTGCTTTATCAGAAAATATACTGTAAGTTGGTTCTTCCGCTTTTTCATATTCAATACCTACAGTTTCAGCCGC
Source organism: uncultured Clostridia bacterium (assembly GCA_937891215.1). The sequence goes on along the minus strand of CALAEU010000206.1, from coordinate 13,898 downwards.
TTTAGGTAAAAAATATGAAACCATTGGAAGTTGAAATGCTAGTATAGCAGTAATTATGGTACTAATCAAAAACACTATTATGGATACAGTTTTAGTCTTTTTGCTCATAGTTTTTTTCATAGCCCATACCCCCATTTTCTTTGATTATATAATATTTTTCAATTAAAATCAATATAAAATTCACGAAATATTTTCGTTTTATTCTCGAAAATATAAAATGAATTTATTGAAAAATTATGAAAATTATGTTATATTAAAAGGTAGTTTTGAAATAATAAATTATAGTAGATTTCTTTGAAAGTGTGATTTATTATGATAAACTTTAAAAATTGTGAAAATGTTTGTGAGAATTTAATTAAAAGTGGCGTTATAATACCTTGCCCTCAGACTGTTATAATTGAAAAAACTGTTAAAATTTCAAAAGATACTGTTATTATGCCGAACACTGTAATTCTTGGCAATACAGAAATTGATGAAAACTGTATAATTGGACCGAACTCATATATAGAAAACAGTAAAATAAAAAATAATACCACACTCAACAACACACAATGCTTCAGTTCAGAAGTTGGTTCTTTTGTTTCTGCTGGTCCGTTTGTTCATATAAGACCTTCCAGTAAAATTGCCGATAATGTTCACATTGGTAATTTTGTTGAAGTTAAAAATTCAACTGTTGACGAAAACAGTAAATTGCCACACCTTTTATATATTGGTGACAGTACTGTCGGTAAAAATGTGAATTTTGGTTGTGGATGTGTTACTGTTAATTATGACGGTAGAAACAAATCAAGAACTATTGTTAAAGACGGTGCTTTTATTGGTTGTAATACAAATCTAATTGCACCTGTTACTATTGGTGAAAATGCTTTTACCGCAGCAGGTAGCACGATTACAGAAAATGTTCCCGATAACGCACTCTCGGTAGCAAGGGCAAGACAGTTGAATAAAGAGAATTGGGTAAATATAAAAAAGCCATATAAAAGACAACATCAGGAGATAAAATAAATGTTCAATTTCAGGAAAGAAAAATCATCAGGAAATGTAGAATTTTTAATTGTGGGACTCGGTAACCCCGGCAAAAAATATGAAACCACAAGACATAACGCAGGTTTTATGTGCATTGATAAACTTTCACAAGAAGAAAATCTTGACATAAAAAAAGTTAAATTCCACGCACTCATTGGTGAGTGCTACATAGATAGCAAAAAAGTAATTGTTATGAAACCACAGACTATGATGAACAACAGCGGTCAGGCAATTAATGAATGTGCTTCATTTTACAAAATACCACCAGAGAATATAATTGTAATTTATGATGATATTTCATTGGAACCAGGAAAACTTAGAATAAGAAGAAAAGGTTCTGCCGGTGGTCACAACGGAATTAAAAGCATTATTGCTCATTTAGGAAGCGAAAACTTCCCGAGAGTAAAAATTGGTGTAGGTGCAAAACCTCACCCAGATTACGATTTAGTTGACTGGGTTTTAGGTTCTTTCCCAAAAGACCAATTAAAACTCATTAACGAGTCTTGCGAAAATGCGTATAATGCAATAAAGATAATGATGACTGGCGATATTGATGCCGCTATGTCAAAATTCAACAGTTGATATATAAAACGAGGTAAATATGTCCTGTTATTCAAAACTCTTAAAAAATTCAACTGAATACAATGAGCTTTTAAAGGCGATAAATGCTGATTTGTTGCCTTCGGGTGTCACAGGACTTCCACCGTCACCAAAAGCACATTTAATACATTCGCTTTGCGAGGATGCTTCTCGCAGAGCCATTGTTATTTTGCCAAATGAAGCAATTGCTTCACGACTTGTAAGTGATATAAATGAATTTGTTGGTAATGGTAAAAAAGCATATCTTTATCCTGCAAGAGATTACTCTTTCAACTCCTCTGAAGGTCAATCAAGAGAGTTTGAACAAGCAAGAATTAAAACTCTTTGCAAAATTATAAATAATGATTACTCTGTTATTGCATGTTCTGTTGAGGCGGCATTACAACTTACAATTCCACCTGAAGAATTAAAGAAAAAAACAAAATTCATTGACCTTAATACAACTATTGAATCAGAAGAACTTATTTCAGTATTAGTTTCTGCAGGTTTTAAAAGAGCAGATATTGTTGAAGGTCCCGGTCAATTCGCACACCGCGGAGGAATTATTGACTTCTTCCCTGTCAATTCAGAAAAGCCAGTAAGAATTGAACTCTGGGGTGATTCTATTGATAACATTTCAGAATTTGACGCTTCTACACAGAGAAGAACCGACATTTTAAAATTCACTGAAATTGCGCCTGCAACAGAAATTCTTTTTGACAGTGATTCAGCCTTGAAAGAAAAGTTAGAAGAATTTTACAACTCAGTTTCTGGCAAAGGCAGTGTAAAAGTAAAACAAAATCTTTTAAAAGATATTGATGCTTTGAGTAGTGGTGTGAGAATAGCATCTTTAGACAAATATCTTAATTTAGCATATAAAAAACCTGCATCCATCTTCGATTTTTGTAAAGGTGACTTACTTTACATTTGCGAAACAAGTGCAGTAAAAGAGAGCGCTACTAATTATCATAAATTGATGCTTGAAGAGATAAAAGCACAGTTTGAAAACGGTGTTCTTACAAAGGGTTTAGACCGCATAACCCTCAGTATTACTGAACTTTTCCGTATTTACGAGAGTTGTAAAGCAATTTACCTTGACAGTCTTCCAAGAGGTAGTTTTGATACTCCTGTAAGAACGCTTACAACTTTCAATTCGCAACAGTTACCAATATGGAATGGTACACTTTCAGTTTTACTCGACGATTTGCGTCCAGCACTCAAAAAAAATATAACCTGTATAGTAAATGCAGGTACAGAAAAAGCTGCAAAAGGACTTGTAGAAGCACTAGAAGCAGAAGATATAAAAGCAATTTATTTAGGTACTCTTCCTGCTGAATTTCCACAAAAAACTGTAAGTGTAACCTGTGGTGGTATTTCAAGCGGTTTCACCTACCCTACTGAAAAATTTATGATTTTCACTTATGGCAGAGTTACAAACTCTACCAATATGAAACGCAGAAAATCTTTCAAAGCAGCCGATGTTATCGGAAGTCTTGAAGAATTAACCCGTGGCGATTATGTTGTTCACTCTGTACACGGAATCGGTATTTTTGAAGGCGTACAGAAAATGGAAGTAAGCGGTCTTATAAAAGACTATATTAAAGTCAAATATGCAAAAGGCGACACACTTTATGTGCCAGTTACACAACTTGACTTAATTTCAAAATATATAGGCCCTAAGGATGAACAGAAAACACTCAAACTCTCTCGTCTTGGTGGTCAGGATTGGCAAAAAGCAAAAGCACGAGTAAAGGCATCTGCTAAAAATATGGCAAAAGAGTTGATTGCTCTTTACTCAAAACGATTAAAGACAGAAGGTTATCAATTCTCAGAAGATATTGATATGCAAAATGACTTTGAAAGACGTTTTGAATTTGAAGAAACTGAAGATCAGCTCCGCACCATAGAAGAGATTAAAAAAGATATGCAGAAACCTCACCCTATGGACAGACTCCTTTGTGGTGATGTTGGTTTCGGTAAAACAGAAGTAGCACTTCGTGCTGCATTTAAATGTATTGCGGATGGAAAACAATGTGCTATTTTAGTACCAACAACAATTCTTGCGTTGCAACATTATAATACTATAATGAAGCGTTTTGAGGGTTTCCCTATAAATGCAGATATGTTATCACGATTCAGAACTCCGAAACAACAAACTGAAATCATTAAGAAATTAAAGCGCGGTTCTATTGATATTATTGTTGGTACTCACAGACTTATTTCAAAAGATATGGAGTTCCGTGATTTAGGTCTTATAATAGTTGACGAAGAACAACGCTTTGGCGTAGGACAGAAAGAAAAACTTAAAGAACTTTACCCACAGGTTGACTGTCTTACACTTTCTGCTACACCTATTCCAAGAACTATGAATATGGCTATGTCAGGAATACGTGATATGTCTGTTATAGAAGAAGCACCACAGGATAGATTCCCTGTACAGACTTATGTTTTAGAGCATGACTGGGGAATACTCGCTGAAGCGATGAAAAAAGAACTTCGCCGTGGTGGTCAGGTTTATTATCTTCATAACAAAGTTGAAGATATTGAACGCACCGCTATGATGATAAAAGATTTGATTCCTGATGCAAACATCGGTGTTGCTCATGGTAAAATGAGTGAAGATACGCTTTCTGATATATGGCGTTCGCTTCTTGAAGGTGAAATTGACATTCTCGTTTGTACAACAATAATAGAAACAGGTGTTGATGTGCCTAACGCAAACACACTTATTATTGAAAGTGCAGAAAATATGGGCTTAAGTCAACTGCATCAGATTCGTGGTCGCGTTGGCCGTTCTTCAAGACGCGGTTTTGCATTTTTAACATTCAGAAAAGACAAAAGTCTTTCAGAAGTTGCAACACGCAGACTTGAAGCAATTAAAGAATACACAGAATTCGGTTCAGGTTTTAAAATAGCTATGCGCGATTTAGAAATACGCGGTGCTGGTAACCTTTTAGGTGCAGAACAACATGGTCATATGGAAACTGTAGGCTACGATATGTATATGAAAATTCTTTCAGAAGCAGTCAGCGAAGAAAAAGGAGAAACACCAAAGACACTTTCTAAGGAATGTCTTATTGATATAAGAATTGATGCCCATATCCCTGAAAAATATATAGAAAGTCTGCCACAGAGACTTGCAATATATAAACGAATTGCCGATATAAGAAACGATGATGACGCATCTGATGTATTGGATGAACTTATTGACCGTTTTGGTGACCCACCAAAGAGTGTTGAAGGTCTTATTAAAATATCTCTTTTAAGAAACACTGCGGCAGAACTTGGTATTTACGAAATTGGTCAGAAAGCAGACAATGTTTTACTCTATTCCCAATCAATAGATATGCAGAAGGTTTCTCTTTTAGGTAAATATATGCGTGGCAGAATAATGGTTTCGGCAGGTGTAAAGCCATACATTTCGGTAAAGATATTACCAAAACAATCACCTGTTGACGCTATAAATGAAGCACTCACAGTTATGAAGAAAAAAGAAAACGAAGATAAAAACAAAGGAGAAGATAAAAAATGACTTACACTTACAAAACAAAAGGTACTTGTTCAAGAAAAATTACTTTTGATTTAGAAGATGGCATCGTAAAAAATGTTAATTTCGAAGGCGGTTGCAATGGTAACTTAAAAGGTATTTCCGCTCTTGTTGAGGGTAAAAGTGCAGAAGAAGTTATACCACTTATTTCAGGAATCACCTGTGGTTTTAAATCTACTTCTTGTCCTGACCAATTAGCACACGCTTTACACGAAGCATTAAATCAATAAGTATTGAAAGGAAGTTTAAATATGAAATATCTTGTTTTAATTGCGGACATTGATGAATTTAACCCTTGCAAAAATTCTTTAGGCGATTTAGTAAAAAAGGAACACAAAATAAAGCATATGCCTGCTTTTGATTTCAGTTACAACAATCACGAAGTTACTGCAGTTTGCTTTGGTATTGGCAAGGTAAATGCGGCTATTGGTGCATCTTTAGCCCTTACCCTTGGTGAATATGATGGCGTAATCAACACAGGCTGGAGTGGTGCGGTTTCAGGTGTAAAAAAAGGCGAAATTATTGTTTCTGATTCTTGCGTTGAATGCGACTTTGACTTAACCCCTATTGGCAGACTCCCAGGTCAGAAGCCTGGTCAGGAAGATTACATATATAAATGCGACTCTGCTTTAGCACAAAAGGTTAAGGCTATTGATGGATTTACCCACGGTAACCTTGGTACAGGCGACTTTTTCTTAACAGACAAAGTAAGACGCGACAATTACAAAGAACTTTTCAATATTAAATCTTTTGATATGGAAAGCGGTGCTTTGGCTGCTGTTTGCTATCTTTTGGGTAAAATTCCATTTGTAAGTATAAGAAAAATTTCTGACAGCGCAGACGATGTTGCAACAGATGAATATACAAATTCATTAAATGGTGATTTGACTGCGTTTTCGGACATAATTTTGGAAGTGCTTAGAAGCATATAAGGAGTAAAATTTATGGGGCTTGATATTTATACTGGAACACTGACACGATATTACACACACAACTGGAAAACAGTAACACAGGTTTGGTGTGAAAAAAATGGATATACATACAACATTGTTGGGAATGAAGACAATGAAGACAAACCATCTCCAGAAGAAACTCTTGAAATCACTATCAACTGGCAACAAAAGATTTTATCTGGTTTAAAAGATGTATTGGGAGAAGTTCCTGCCTGGAATGAAGATTACGAGCAAACATCTTATTATACAGAAAAGCCTGACTGGGATGCTTTAAATGCTTTACTCCTCTATATTTCTGCAAAAATGACAGACGAAACAGTACCAGAAATCGTTAATAAAAATTTCGAACTTTATAAACATCCTTTATATAAAAAATTCCTTAGTGAACAGAAAAGTGCTTTTTCTTTATTTCATGGAGATGGTTGGTGGTTGCCAATAAAAGATGCGTTCATTTTTAAATATTCTTTACCAACAGGAACAGAAGCTATAATTTCTACTGTTGGAATGTTAAAAAATGAGCTTGAAACAATTAACAATCTGGAGTGGAAAGCTGATAAAGAAACTATCTTAAGCTGGATTTCAACAGAGGGTTATCCGATTGATTCTGTAGTAGAAAGCGATGGAACAGTTAAAGATATTGCTAACCACGAGCAATATGATACTATTTCTCTTGCAAAATTTGCTTTTGCTATTCTTTATAAAGCAGTTGAGTTTTCACTTGAAAATGGTACTCCTATAATTTATGATTATTAAAGAAACCTTTTGATATAAAAAAATAAAACTAAACCCTGCCGATTATTACCGACAGGGGTTTTTATATTAAGCAAAATCGCCCGAGGTGGCTATTCTGTGGGTAAATTCTCATTTCAAATTTACCACCGCCCCTGATTATTGCGAATTTCACTTAATACATAATATGAACAAAACAAAAATCCGTGAGAAAATTCTCACGGATTTTATTTTAAATTTTAATCCTCAAACTTAGAAATAAATTCTTTAGTTCTATGAGACTTTGGATTGTCGAAAACTTCTTCTGGTGTACCCTCTTCTTCAATTACGCCATTATCCATAAAAATAACTTTTGAAGAAACGGCTTTTGCAAAAGACATTTCATGAGTAACAATAACCATTGTAACCTTTTCTTCTGCAAGACTTTTAATAACCTTTAAAATTTCGCCTGTAAGTTCAGGGTCAAGTGCAGATGTTGGTTCATCAAAGAAAAGAATTTTTGGTTCCAAAATCAAAGCACGGGCAATAGAAACCCTTTGTTGCTGACCGCCTGAAAGTTCACAAGGGTAGTTAGAAAGTTTGTCTAAAAGACCTACTTTACCTAAAATATCTTTTGCTTTTTTATCTATTTCAGCATTTATTTTTGCCTTATTCTCTTTGTAATCCGGCAATTCTGTCGCCTGAAGTTTTGCAGCAAGTGTAACATTCTCTAAAACATTGTACTGAGGAAAAAGATTAAAATTCTGAAAAACAAGACCAACTAAAAGTTGTTTTCTTCTCTTTTCTTTAGGGTCTTCTTTTTTGGGTCTGTTTTCACCGTCAAAGAAAACTTCGCCATTAACTTTAATAAAACCACTATCAGCAGTTTCGAGCTGATTTATGCAACGGAGAATTGTTGTTTTACCACTACCCGAAGAACCGATGATGCTTAACACTTCACCCTCTTCTAAGGTAAAACTTACATCTTTTAAAACTTCAGTTTTGCCAAAAGATTTTTTTATATTTTTAACCTCTAAAATTGACATAACTTAACTCCTGAAATAACTCAGTTTCTTTTCTAATTTGCCTAAAACAACTGTAAGCAAACCGACAAATAACAAATAGAATACACCTGTGTAGAACAATGGCCAAATCATTGCCTTTGTTGCCGCAAGTTCTTTTGCTTGTTTAATAATTTCGCAAACCATAATACAGTTAGCAAGAGCAGTATCTTTAATGAGTGTAATAATTTCATTACTCATTGGTGGAACAATCCTCTGAATAACCTGTTTTAAAATGATTTTTCTGAAAATCTGTGATTTTGTCATACCTAAAACATAACCTGCTTCGTACTGACCTTTCGAGATACTCTCAATACCACCACGATATATTTCAGAGAAATAGCAAGCGTAGTTAATTGTGAATGCAATTAAAACTGCAGTAATTCTACCCGCGTCCATTATTCCGTATTCTAATAAAAAGAATCTATCAACCTGACCGAAGAGTTGAAAACCGAACACAAGACCAGGCACATAGTAAATTATAAAAATCTGGAGCATAAGAGGAACACCTCTTACAATCCACACTATAACCTTTGAAAGATATTTTAAAGGTTTGAAACGGCTCATAGAACAGAACGCTATAGGTAACCCGAGGGGTGCCCCTAAAAGTAAGGTCACCCCAAAGATTAATAACGATATTATGAAGCCATCAAACAAAAACGATGTAACTTCTAAAAAAGACATATTTTACCTCTGTTAATTATTTCTGGTCTGAGAAATCTGTAATTGCAGTAGTTTCTACACCATATTTTTCTGCAAGAGCAGCAATTGTTCCATCTTTTGCTAATGCATCAAGCTGAGCATTAACATTTGCAGTAAGTTCACTACCTTTTTTGAAGCCGATTGCATAGTATTCAACCTCACTTGAAAGACCCTCTATGATTTTAAGGTCTGCATAGTCACCTTTACCAACATAGCTTTTTGCAAGCTGTGCGTCAACCACTGCGAAGTCCGCTGTACCTGCTTTAATGTCAACAAGACAATCTGTTTGTTTGGTGAACCCTTTAAATGTTGTACCTTCAAATGCTTTTGCATAAGTTTCGCCAGCTGAACCACTTTCTGCAATACCGAGTTTACCACTGAGGTCTTCTGCTTTTTCATTAGTAGAATCTGCTTTAACAACAACTACCTGACGGTTTTCCATATAGTTGTATGAGAAATCAACTTTTTCTGAACGCAAAACACCGTCATCATCTGCTGTGTTAGCAGTAAAACCGTTCCATACACAGTCAATTGTGTTTGAGTTGAGGTCAACATATTTTTTGTCCCAGTCAATTTCCTGGAAAACAACCTCGTAACCTAAGTTACCAAAAACTTTTTCTGCAAGCTCTGTGTCAAAACCAACGAGTTTGCCATTTTCATCTTTGTAGTTCATTGGTTCGTAAATTGTGTAACCAACAATAACTGTTTTCTTTGTTTCATCACCTGTTGGTTCTTTATCGCCACCGCAAGCAGCAAGAGCGGCAACAACACCAACTACAAGAACAAGGCTTAAAACTAATGCTAATACTTTTTTCATTTTATGTACCTCCAGATATAAAGCACTTTTGTGCTTCTGTTTTTGTGTTATCATATTATCACATTAGCACGCTAAAGTAAAGTGTTTTTTCCCGAATTGTTATTTTGAATAAAAATACCCCTACAATAATATTAAGTTTATACAATTATCACATTGCCAAAAGACCGATAGAATGCTAAAATTTATTCAAAATAACGATTACTAAAGGAGTATTATTATGAAACTTTTAGTTATTATTTTAAACAAAATAGAATGTCTTGAAGAACTTTTAGAAGCATTCACGCAAAACAATATTTCTGGTGCTACAATTATTGACAGCAAGGGTATGCTTCAGGAATTAAGTGAACATGACGACTTCAGATTTATAGGTTCTTTAAGAAGTCTTTTTAACCCTGAACACACAGAAAATAAAACAATACTTATGGTTACAAAGGAAGAAAGAGTAAAAGAGATTTCAAAAATCACAAACGATGTAACAGGCGGACTTGATAAACCCGACACAGGTATTCTTTTCACTTTGCCTATTGATTACTTGGAGGGACTTTCACACTGATGTTAGCTTCACTTTCTCTTAATACATTTTTAAATTTAGGTATTATGATTTTTGTTGGTATGGCAGTCGGCAGACTTATGAAACTCATAAAATTACCTAACGTTACCGGTTACTTAATAGCAGGTCTTTTAATTGGCCCTGGTGTTTTAGGACTTTTATCCGAAGAATTTGTTGAAGGCATTTCAATAATTTCAGATTGTGCTTTAGGCTTTATTGCTTTCTCTATTGGTAATGAATTTAAAATCAGTTACTTTAAGCGAGTTGGGTCAACACCGATTGTTATTGCATGTTTAGAATCATTCTTTGCAGTTGTTGTAGTTGTTCTTGCTTTAATAGTAACAGGACACGATACCACATTTTCGCTTGTGCTAGGTTCAATTGCGGCGGCTACTGCACCAGCGGCTACAATAATGGTTATTAAACAATACAAAGCAAAGGGTCCTGTTAGTGAAACATTACTTTCAGTTGTTGCTATTGATGACGCAACTGCACTTATAATGTATTCTCTTTCAATTGCTCTTGCAAGTGCTTTAGCAGGTACCGCAGCTTCTGCGAAAGAATTGATTTTAGCCCCTGTTATTGAAATTGGTGGTGCTTTAGTTGTTGGTGCTATTTTAGGCTTTATATTCTTGATACCATTAAAATATTTCAAAAAAGACAGTAACAGAATGGCTCTTATTGTTGGTTTCATATTCGCAGGTTTAGGTCTTTCAGAACTGTGTAGATTTTCTTCGCTTCTTTTCTGTATGGCTATGGGTGCAGTTATTGCAAATATGTCAAACGATGTAGGTCATATTATGAAACTCTGCGATAAAATTACACCACCTATATTTATGCTTTTCTTTGTAGCAAGTGGTGCAGATTTAAAACTTTCTGTTCTTCCGGCAGTCGGTGTTGCAGGTGTAATTTACATAGTATTCAGAGTATTTGGTAAAATGCTCGGTGCTACTCTCGGTGCAATTATTTCTAAAGCAGATAAAAACATAAAAAAATATTTAGGCCCTGCACTTATTCCTCAGGCAGGTGTTGCAATTGGTCTTTCACTTGCCGCTGCAAATGTACTCCCTGAATACGCAAAAGAAATAAGAACAATAATTCTTTGCGGTACTTTAGTTTACGAACTTGTAGGCCCTGCAGTTGCTAAGATTTGTCTTAAGAAAGCAGGAGAAATCAAAGAAGCCTGATTTTAGTTGCAAGCGTGCAACTAAAATAGTGCTGAGTGCTGAATGCTGAGTGCTGAGTGCTGAGTTTCGGGGCTACGCCATAATTATAATAATTGGTTGTATAATAGATAATTTATCTTTTCATTTATAAGAATTACAAATAGCCCAATTCCATAAAAATATAAAATTCTATCATTTAAAGTTTATCGTAAACTAAAATGATAGAATTTTGTTGTCTTAAGACTAATAATTATAATCAAGCTGTAAGGCTTCCTTAACTCAGCACTTTGCATTCAGCACTTTTGGGTTCAGTATACATCATTCATCCTTCTTCCCTTCCAAAGGCACCTCCGAGTCTTTTAAAAGCTTATCTTCCTTAGCCCTTTTAACTGTGACAATAAGAATTACAATCGAAATTACAAGGAGAACTGAAAGAACTACAATATAAACTGTTTTTTTAGTTTGTAAATCCTGCTGTTCTTCTTCTGTAACAACTTCACCATAGACATTTGTTTCATCAACATAACTTATGTCGGTATATCTTTCGTTTACATCTATTGGTAACTCAACAGAACCACTTGCACTTACAGGTACTATAAAAAGTGAAACGCAGGATATAACCGCAAAAAGTATTGATAATATTTTTAATTTCATAATATATCACCTAATTCAGAAAACCATCTCAAATGAGATGGTTTTCATTTTTCTTAGTATTTGAAATCTGAATATTCACAGTTATTATAAAGAATACCACCAATATCAAGTGTGAACACTGTAATTTTTGCATTTGCTTTGATATCAACTGTTGCATAGTGACCGAGAGACACGAACTTACCGTCCTTTGTCATTTCAGCAGTAATCTTATAGCCTTTATAGTTTACTGAACGGCTATTAATCGCACCAACTACTGGAACATCTTCATCGATTGTTCTTTGAATATCTTCCCAGAAAAGAACTGAACTTGTAACTTTTGCCAAGAAACTTGATTCTTCGTTCATTGGAGTATCTTCGTCCATCATAATAATTGTGATTTCATAATTACCGTTAGGAAGGTCTTTCTTAGTAGCACTTGCTACTTTAGACATATCTGTAAGAGTACAATCAGGGAATCTGCTCTTTGCCTCATCAGAACCTTTTGCTTGTTCCTGAACAGCTGCTTCTTCTTTTGTAGTCATAAAGCTATCTATAACTGGTTGAAGAACACCACCTACTGAACCTACCTGAAGATTTTCAAGTACCTGCCATTCAATTTTATTGTAAGCCGCTTTACCTGTTGTTGCCATTTCATGCGCAGACTTTTTGTAAAATTCAAAAGTTTGTTCTTTACTCCACTGATTTGAATTAGCGTTTGCGTTGTTTGCATTTGTATTGTTGTTTGCGTTTGCATTGTTGTTCGCATTTGCGTTATTATTTGTATTTGTATTTGTGTTAGTGTTTGTATTAGTATTAGTATTTGTATTGGTGTTTGCATCACCAGCTGGTGTTGATGTACCTGGTGTTACTGTGCTACCCTGATTGCTAGAGTTGTCAGTATAACCGCCATTGTTTGTTGTACTTTGTTGCTGTTGAACATCACCTGTTCCAGGAGCAACTGTCTGAGTTTGTGTACCTGTGCCACCTTTTGCAAGAATAACAACTGAAGCTATTGAAACAGCATTACTTGTAATAATTGTGAAGAATAAAGCAATACTGAGAATAATAGCAACAACTTTTAAGTCTGAACTTTTCATTGGTATTATACCCCTTTCAATTTCTGCCCACAATAATAGGCATATTTCTCAATAGTAATAGATTACCTTAAATTTCAAAAAATGTCAATAGTATATTTAACATATTGTCAGATATAACAAAAAAGACCAACTCGTTTGCACGAATTGGTCTTATGTAATTTATTTCACAAATTAATATTGGAAATCTGTGTATTTTGCATTGAATTCAAGTTCACCTGTAGCATTGATTGAACCATTAAGATTTGCTTTAATATAACCAATGCCCTGGTGAGTAATGCTTACAAATTTACCATCTTTTGTCATTTCAGCTGTGATTGTGTAGTCAACATATTTGATTTCACCATCAAGACTCTTAACTATGGAAATATTTGCTGCTTCTTTCATAACATCCTTCATATCAAGGAATTCTTTTGACATTTTTACAAGACCATCTGTATCCTGATATGATGGGTTAATTACTTCTTTCATAACAATAACCACTTTGTAGTTACCATTACTCAATTTTTCAGCTGTTGCACTCTTAACGTGACTTGCTGAACAATCGCTTGGAGGCATACGGTTTTTAGCATCGTCTGAACCTTTTGCGTTAACTTTTACTTCAGCTTCATCTTCTGTTGTCATAAAGCCCTCTAAAATAGGCATAATCATACTGTCGAGGAAACCAAGACCCTCAATTTTCAAAGGTACCTGCCAACCAATTTTGTTGTAACCTGCAATACCATTCTGGTTAATTGCTTTTGCAGCTTTCTGGTAAGTGCCGAGTGGGTCTTTTATGATTGGGTCATTTGCGTCCGCAGCGTTACCACCCTGCTGTGCATTACCACCTTGTTGTGTGTTACCACCTTGTTGTGTTGATGTACTGCCACCTGGTGTTGTAGAAGTACTACCACCTGGTGTTGTTGATGTTGTGCCACCTGGTGTTGTTGAAGTTGTGCCACCTGGTGTTGTAGAAGTACTACCACCTGGTGTTGTTGATGTTGTGCCACCTGGTGTTGTTGAAGTTGTGCCACCTGGTGTTGTAGAAGTACTACCACCTGGTGTTGTTGATGTTGTGCCACC
>CALAEU010000205.1 GCA_937891215.1 uncultured Clostridia bacterium | reverse complement strand
CGGGAAAGAGAGTGCATTTTCTTCATTTACTGTTTTGTTTGTGCCAATAGCAATCAACACTCGCTGAATATCTGCATCTTCTTTTCTTGTGTAGTGAACATCATTAGTAGCAACAACGGGAATATTTAGCTTCTGACTGATTTTCATTACACCGTTTATAACTTCGCGTTCCTCTACCATATCGTGATTTTGCATCTCTAAATAATAGTTACCATCACCGAATGTATTTTTATACCAGAGAGCAGTTTTTTCTGCATTTTCAAAATCACGAGCAAGTATTGACTTTGCAACCTCACCAAAAAGACAACCCGAAAGTGCAATTAAACCATCAGAATATTGTTCTAAAATTTCGTGGTCAACACGTGGTTTGGTGTAAAAACCATCTGTCCACGCAAGCGACACAAGTTTAATAAGATTTTTATAACCAGTTTCATTTTTACAGAGTAATATAAGGTGACTGCGTTCACTGTCTAAAGTATGATTTTTGTCAAAACGGGAACGGGGCGCGACATAAACTTCGCACCCTATAATTGGTTTTATTCCTTTTTCTTTTGCTTTTTTGTAAAATTCAACTGCACCAAACATAACACCGTGGTCAGTTATGGCAAGACTTTTCATACCCTGTTCACTTGCAAAATCTAAAATATCATTTATTCTGCAAGCACCGTCAAGCAGACTATATTCGGTATGAACGTGAAGATGTGTGAACGTAGTAAAGTCAACTCCTGTTTTGTTTGTTAATTAATTATATATTAAAAGTTTTTTTGTGTCAACAAAGTTAGTTGCAAGTGTGCAACTGAGACTAAGACACAGAACCGCCCCCCTGTCTTATGTCTTATAATTGTTAAACAAATATTATTTTCCTAAAAAGTAATGACAAATCAGGAATTTTGTGGTATTATGAATTGGTATATGATTTCAAACTCAAAATATGGAGAGAAAGATATGAAAAAATACACTAATATTTTAAGAATAACTGCTCTTTTAGTTATGGTTGTTATAACTTGTTCAGGTTGTGGACTTCTTAACATTGCTGGTACACTCAACAATGGTACTGTAGTTCCTACAAACCCACCTGCTGGTGATGTCTATTACACAGAACCTTACTACGCTGAAGATTTTACATATTCTGCAGTTATTTCAAATCCTGATAATACAACAACTGCTACTGCGGTTACTACAGGTGCAACATTAACTACTCAGAGCAGTAGTCAGACACAGAGTTCAAATACTGTGCCAACAAACAATAATTCGGATGCAAATCCTACAACTGCACCAACTGAAGAAACCACAATAAACACTTTTGAAGATGGCGACTATTTAGCTAATGTTCAGGACGTTCTTTTTAACGCTAAAGATGAATCTACCGCAAGAAAAATTCTTGTAGCAGCAGGTTTTGACTACGACCCTATTCAAGATGTTTATTTTACCCAATTAGATTCATGGCAAAGAAACTTTGGTTTCAACAGTGTTTACGATACTGCTGCGCCAATGGTTGGTATGGTTTACTCAACTTCTAAAATTTATTTTACTTACGATGACAAAGACTGGATGATGGAAATCTGGAAAGGTCAGTACGGTATTACAGCAGGTGCAGAAATCGGTTTTTACAACAAACCAACTGACAGAGTTATGAAACATTTTGACTGTGTTACTGACGAAGAAATGCTTGAGATGTCTTTTGATTTCTACAACATGGATGAACTTGTATTTACCCGTGGTCCTGAAAAACACTGGTGGCTCACTGGTTTTAAATTCTTACATATAGGTATACCTCAATTTATTGAACTTGATATGACAATTGAGTTCCCTAACAGAAAAATGGCAAATGCCTTTGAAAAAGGTTTAAAAGAAGAACAAAAGAAACAAATCACCGACCCAATAAAATACACAAGAACCGGTGACACATTTAACATAGAGTGGTAAAATTATGAATAAACAGGTTAAATTTGCAATTATAGCAGATCCACATTACTATTCAGAAAAGCTCGGCAATTCAGGTATTGCTTACACATTAAGAGCAAACTCTGACCAGAAAATGCTTGCTCATTCTAAAAGTGTAATTTCGGCTGCTCTTGATGAAATAGAGAATTCTGATGCAGAATTTTTACTTATTGCAGGTGACCTTTCTAATGATGGTGAGCGTGTTTCCCACGAGGAAATGCGCCACTTACTTTATGAGTTCAAAAAGAGTAAACCTGTTTATGTAGTTACTGCTACTCACGACTGGTGTTGTGACGGTAACCCAAGAAGATTTGAAGGAGCAAAAGTTTACCACGATGTTGAAACCTTAAAACCTGAAGAACTCCGTGATTTTTATAAAGATTTCGGTCCCGAAGAAGCAGTAAGCGAATATTTTACACATCAGAATAAATCTTCTTATGTTATAAGACCAACAGAAGGAATTTCTGTTTTTTGTTTAGATGATGACCAGGATGGGCAAGGTAATTCTGGTTATAGTAAAGAGCATTTTGATTGGATAAAAAACGAAGTTGAGAACGCTAAAAATCGTGGCGATTTAGTATTTGGTATGCAACACCACCACGTATTTCTCACAGAACTTGACAGAGCGATAAATGGAAAAACTTCTGTAGAGAGAAAAGAAAAAATGTGCCGTGACTTTGCAGATATTGGGCTTTCCATTATGTTCACAGGGCACTCACACATGCACCACATAAGAAAACTTGAAAATGAAAACGGCAACCATTTTTACGAGTTTAATTTAGGTTCAATTGGTGGCTACCCTGCCCCGATTGTTTACTGTACTGTAACAAACAACGGAATAGAAACAAAAACAAAGCATTTAAAAGAATACATATATAATGGTAAAACATACACAAATGATTATTTGAAAAATCACGCTACATTCCTTTTTAAAAATGTATTTGATGCCGCAAGAGAAAACAGAAAATTAGAGTTTGTTACGCTTCTCGTTTCAATTGGTATTTCAAATAAGAAAGCAAAAAATCTTTGGTTATTCCTAGGTGAACTGCTTAAAATAATTTCTGAAATTTCTGTTTATAAAGCATCTATTATTATGAACCTTTTAACATTTGGTAAAGCAGTACCGAAAAAAGATGCAAAGCAACTAAAAAACGTGCAGTTGACAGATATGATTTTTTCTGCTTTTCACTCTATTTTAGATGGTTCAATAGAAAAACATGAAGTTGGCTCTCCTTACTATAATGTTTTCACCTCTGCTCTTTCTCTGCCATTAAGAATAGTTAAAAAGTTACGAATAAAAAACAAAAACATTTTAAGAATTCTTACTCATATAAGTAATGCCGCTCACGAAATTATGACCGGTGGAGAGATTGATGCAAACAATGCATTTCTTGAGTTTAAATAAAAAACTGACACCCGAAATTACGGGTGTCAGTTTTTTTACAATGATTCTGCAATATCGTAAATAAGTCTTTCAGTTTTTTCCCAACCAAGACAAGGGTCTGTGATTGATTTACCGTAAACATTTTCACCGATTTTTTGTGCACCGTCTTCAATATAACTTTCAATCATCAATCCTTTTACAAGTTTTTTAATGTCACTGTTGTGTGCCATACTGTAAAGAACATCTTTTGTAATTCTTATTTGTTCAAGATATTTTTTACCTGAATTTGCGTGGTTTACATCTATGATAGCTGAAGGATTAGTAAGTCCTGAGGCTGCATATAAGTCACTCAATTTCTGCAAATCTTCGTAGTGATAATTTGAAATCGAATGTCCATCTCTATCAACAAATCCACGCATAATTGCGTGTGCGTAAGGGTTACCGTCACTTGTTACTTCCCAACCACGATAAATGAATGTGTGTTTATGCTGTGCAGCAGTAATTGCATTCATCATAATTGACAAATCGCCACTTGTAGGATTCTTCATACCAACAGGAACTTCAAGACCACTTGCTGCAAGTCTGTGTTGTTGGTTTTCAACGCTTCTTGCACCAATTGCAACATAAGAAAGAATATCTGAAAGATAACGATAGTTATCAGGATAAAGCATTTCGTCTGCACAAGAAAAACCTGTTTCTTTTAAAGCTGACATATGAATATCACGAATTGCTACTATTCCTTCATACATATCTGGCTCTTTATCAGGATTCGGTTGGTGAACCATACCTTTGTAGCCGTCGCCTGTTGTTCTTGGTTTGTTTGTGTAAATTCTTGGTACTATAAATATTTTATCCTGTACCTTTTCCTGAACTTTACGAAGACGGTGTATATAATCTAAAACCGCATCTTTATAATCTGCAGAACAAGGACCTATTACAAGTAAAAACTTATCTGATTCGCCAGAAAAAATATTTTTGATTTCTTCATCATTTCTTGCTTTTTGTTCTGTCATCTCTTTTGTTAAAGGGAATCTTTCTTTTACTTCTTTCGGAATTGGTAATTTTCCTTTGAAATTCATACTCATTTTAAAACACTTCCATTTTTAAAGATTTTTATACCAAGTTGCTCGCAATCTTTAAAAAATAACGGGTAACTTTTATTAACGCATTCTGCATTTTCGATTTCCCCACCAAACACACTTGAAATTACTGCAAGTGACATAGCAATCCTGTGGTCGTTGTTCCCACAAAGAATTTGTTTTGGTGGAGTTAAATCAGATTTTTTTATAATAATTTCATTTTCAAGAACAGTAATATCAGCAGAGAATTTAGCAAGTTCTTTTTTCATTACTACTCCTCGATCACTTTCTTTGATTTTAAGACGATTTGTACCTTTTAGTGTAGCTCCATTCAAAAGTGTAGCCATTGTCATTAAAATCGGTCCTAAATCGGGACAATCTGTAATATCTAAATCAGGCGTACCGCTTTTTAATTCTTCAAAATATTTTCTGTATATTTTATCTCCTTGGGTACTATTTTCATTTAAACCTTTAACTTTTACATTACCGCCAATCAAATTAAATGCATCTAAAAATGCTGCATTTGACCAATCACCTTCGCAATAAAGTTTTGTAGACTTAAATTCTTGATTTCCTTTGATTCTGAATGTTCTGTCATCTGTTCTTTCAACTACAATACCAAATTCATTAAGAATTTCTAAAGTCAAATCGATATAAGGTGAACTTTCGAGTGCAGTAGTTAAATGAATTGCGCTATCTTCATTCAAAAGTGGTAATGTAAAGAGAAGACCTGTCAGAAACTGACTACTTATATCTCCCCTGCATTCAAAAATACCACCTTTTAAACTACCGCCGACAGAAATATTTTTACTGTTTCTGTTTATAAAACAATTTTTCCCAGGGAATATTTCTTCATAAACTGTCTGTGGTCTTTCCAAAAGCCTTTTGCTACCTGTAAATTCAACATTCTCGCTAAAAAGCATTGAAACTGGAATTAAAAATCGTAATGTACTACCACTTTCTTTTGCGAAAAGCGAAAGTTTATTTACTTTTTCTTTTGGCGAACGCCCTATTACTGTAAGGGAGTTACCCGAAAATATAAATTTTGCACCAAACTCTTCAAGGCACTTTACAGTTGCAGTAATATCTTCGGACTCTGCTATATTTTCAATAACAGTTTCACCATCAGAGAGTGCGGCACCAATTAAGGCACGATGCATATAGCTTTTAGAGCTTCGGGCGACTATTTCGCCATTTGCTTTGCTTTTATAAATTTTTGCAACCATTTAACGCATCCTTTCAAGTAAAGCGTCTATTGCTTCTAAATAACCGTCAGTTCCGTGACCTGTAATAGTCTTAAAAGCGTATTCACGGACAAAACTAATCTGTCTGAAACTTTCGCGTTCTGAAACTTCTGAAATATGCACTTCAACTGTCGGAATACCTACTGATTTTAAAGCATCTAAAATAGCAATACTTGTGTGGGTGTACGCCGCAGGATTGATTACAATACCATCAAAGTTTTTATATGCTTTCTGTATTTCGTCAACAATATCACCCTCGTGGTTTGACTGAAAACACTTTACTTCTACCCAGTTTTCTTTTGCATACTTTTCAACTTTCTCAACTAAATTTATGTATGTTTCACGACCATAAATTTCAGGTTCACGAATACCCAACATATTTATATTAGGGCCGTTCACTACAAGAATTTTCATACTGTCACCTTCAATATCTGATTTACTACTTCTTCAATACTACCACTTGCATCTATTACAATATCTGCATATTCTCTGTAAAGATTATATCGTTCATTGTAACGCTTTTCCAAATCTTGTCTGTTAGATGAAAGTGGTCTGTCAGAAGTAGTTATAAGCATTTCTAATGGTCTGTCTAAAAAGAATAACTTACCGTTTTCTTTTAATAAATCTATATTCTTCTTATTAAGAACAACACCACCACCTGTTGAAATAACTGATGAGTTATTTTTACTAAGTGTAAATATAGCTTCTGTTTCTTTATTTCTGAAATATTCTTCACCTTTAGTTTTGAAAATTTCGGGGATGGTTGTATTTTGGGTTGTTTCTATAAGAGTGTCACTATCAAGGAACTCGCGATTTAATTTTTCTGCAAGAACATTTCCCACTGTTGTTTTGCCACAAGATGGCATACCAATTAAAACAATATTCTCTTTGTTTTTTAAAAGTGTATTATAAACACGTTCAATCTCTTTTACGCTTACATCTGTATCTATAAATTTCTCTACTGCCGCAGCGGCTTGTGCTACAAGCATATAAAGACCACCAACTGCTTTTACTTTAAGAGCCAAAGCATCAGAAACAATTTTTGAACGGAGTGGATTATATACTGCATCTACTACACCAGAAAGATTTTTAAAGCGTTTAACATCTACCGCCGAATTATAAATATCAGGATACATACCAACCGGAGTAGTATTTATAATAACCTCTACATTATCACTTATGTTATAAATTTCATCGTAAGAAATAAAATCATCTTTTGTATTTCTTGATACTTTATAAACTACCTTTGCGCCGAGAAAATTAACAACTGCATTTGCAGTTTTTGATGTACCACCGCTACCTAAAATTGCAACAGTTTTATTTTTTATATCAATAGTTGCTTTTTCTATAAGCATTTTCATTCCATAAAAATCGGTATTATAGCCATATAACACACCATTTTTATTTACTATTGTATTTACTGCACCAATTGTCTTTGCTTCATCTGAAATAAAATCAAGATGCGGTATTACCTTTTCTTTATAAGGAATAGTAACATTTATTGCTTTAAAGTCACTTTTCATCATAAATTCATCTAGTTTCTCTTCAGGTATTTCGCAAAGTTCATAGGTATAATCGGTTAATGCATTGTGTATCTCCTTTGAAAAACTATGACCCAACTTTTTACCGATACAACCATACTCCATTATTTTTCACCGAGCCAATCTGTACCAAATTTCTGTGAAAGTAAATCGCATAATGCAATTGCAGTTATGCTATCTACAACAACTCTTGCTCTGTGTACAATACAAGGGTCGTGTCTGCCGTGAATTTCTGTTTTTATATTTTCATTTGTAATAAAATTTACTGTATCTTGCTCTTTACTAATTGTCGGTGTTGGCTTAACTGCACATTTGAATATAACAGGCATTCCGTTAGTTATACCACCATTTATTCCGCCATTGTTATTGGTTTTAGTTTTTACTGTGCCATTATCAAAGTAAAACTCATCATTCATTTCACTACCGAGCATATCAGCACAAGAAAAACCACAACCGAATTCAACACCCTTGACTGCAGGAATCCCAAAAAGAGCGTGTGAAAGTATACTTTCAACAGAATCAAACCACGGTTCACCTACACCAACAGGAAGTCCCACAACAACTGTTTCAAGAACTCCGCCTACACTATTATTTTCTGCAGCAGCTTTTTCTATATTTTTAATCATCTCTTCGCCTTTTGAGTTATCAAGTGTAGCAAAAACCTTTTTATTCAAATCATCTATTTCTGTTATATAATCTGTAAAATCTGCATCTTCAACACCTGCACATTTTTTTATATGAGTGCCAAGTGTAATACCCTTTTTCTTTAATACATCAATAGCAATTGCACCCACAGAAACGAGTCCAGCAGTTATTCTGCCACTGAAGTGACCACCACCACGATAATCTTCGCTTCCGTTATATTTAGAAAACGCTGTGAAATCTGCGTGACCAGGTCTTGCAATGCCATAATTATAATCTTTTGACCTTGTATTTTCGTTAGGAATTACAATACATATCGGTGTTCCTGTTGTTCTGTTTTTAAAAACACCGCTCACTATTTCGAATTCATCTGTTTCCTGACGAGGAGTTGAAATTTTACCAAATGGTCTTCTCAAATCAAGTTGATGTGAAATAAATGCTTCATCAACCGTAATTCCTGCTGGTAAACCATCAATTACTGCACCAATTGCTTTACCATGACTTTCGCCAAACACAGTAACCGCTACATTTGTACCTAATGTATTTTTCATTTTCAGACTCCTTTCAGAATATTATAAATTTCTGCATATTCTAAAAACTTAAATTCAAACTCTCCTATTTTGTTTACAAATACGGCATTAACACCATTACCCGCCGCCTTTTTATCGTGTTGTAACGCTTCAAACACGTTTCGTATATCAAAATCAGCACTTGTCGGAAGTTTATTTTTTATAAGAAGATTTTTTATCTTTTCTTTTGCTTCACCACTTGACAAATACATCATACCAAGGGCAACACATTCACCATGATAAAGTTCATCAAGACCAGTAACTGTTTCAATCGCATGACCAATAGTATGACCAAAATTGAGTACTTTACGAAGTCCTGTTTCTTTTTCATCTTCTTCAACTACTGATTTTTTTATAAGAAGTGATTTTTCTATTACAACCTCAATAATATCTTTTGCATCATTGTTTTCTAAAAGCTGGAATAAATCACTGTCAGAAGTTGCCGCCATTTTAATACTTTCTGCAAGACCATTATTAAATTGACGCTCATCTAATGATTTTAAAACATTCGGGTCAATAATTACCGCTTTTGGCTGGTAAAATGCACCAACTAAATTTTTGTAACCTGAAAAATCAATCGCAGTTTTACCACCGATTGAAGAATCAACCTGAGAAAGAAGTGTTGTAGGTATATTGTAAAATGAAATACCACGCATATAGGTAGCAGCAGTAAAACCTGCCATATCACCAGTAACACCACCGCCTACTGCAATAACACAGTCCTTACGGTCAAATTTATTATCTGCAAGAGTTTTTAAAAGTTCTAAATATGTTTGAAAATTCTTGCTTTTCTCCCCTTGAGGAAATGTATATATAATACTGTTTTCAATCTGTTTTGCCACTGTTTCTACATATACGTGGGGAACTCCGCTATCAGTTACAATCAAAGCCTTGCCTTTGATATTTAAAATTTTATTAACTTCTTTAAGTGCATTTCTTTTAAGAGTGATATTATAACAACCACCCGATGTTTTAACATTAATTATCATAAGTTTCTCAGATTCTCATTTCTTTACTGAATTTACCAACAAGTCTTACATTGGTACACACATCTGAAAGTGATGTAATTAGTTCATCTTCGGCTTCTTTTGTAAGTTTACCTTCACCTTCAACAAAGAAGTAATAATTCCATATAACATCTTTTGAAGGTCTGCTTTTAAGTGTTTTCAAGTTATAACCTGACTCACCAAAAACAGAAATTGCTTTACCAAGTGAACCTGCCTCATCCTTAACTGTAAACAAGAGGATAAAATTTGTGTCACTCATTGGCGAAACATCGCGTTGAACTCTTGAAAATACTGCAAAACGAGTTGTATTCGTACTGTTTTTATTTATTTTTCTGTCGAGTAATTTAAGACCATACTCTTCACCCGCTTCAATACTGCAAACAACTGCTTGAGTTTTATCACCCATTTCAAAAATTTTTTTAGCGGCAACTGCGGTATTAACTTCTTCAACAGTTTCAAAACCATGTTCATTTATATATTCTGCACACTGACCTAATGCCTGTTTATGACTTATTACAGATTTTATATCTTTAATATCAGAATCTTTTGTACCAAAAAGATTTTGCTCTACTGGTAAATCAAAGATCCCGTTAATATAAAGAGAACCAAAATATGTTAAATCCATAACCTGACCAACATCGCCCTCATAACTGTTTTCAATAGGCAGAACGGCACAGTCACATTCACCATTTTCAACAGCCTTATACGCCGCTTTGAAGTTTTTATAAGATACTCTTTCAGCGTATGGGAAAATTCTTTTTACCGCAATATCAGCAAATGCACCTTTAACACCAGAAAACGCAACTTTCATACCATCAAGTAATCTTCTCTGATATGCTTTTGAAAGTTCCATCGTGTTATTCATAAAACCTATATAATAAGTTTTAAGTTCTTCATCTTCAATATACTGGAGCATTTTTGCTACTAATGCTTTTTCGCGGTCTGTATCTTCAACAGGAAGTCCGTTTTTCTTTTTATAATCGGCAACTTGCTTTGCGGCATTCATTCTTTTTTCGAATAATGCAGCAATCTGCTTGTCGACTTCGTTTATAATTTCTCTTGCCTGTTGTAATTCGTTTTTATCACTCATCATTTATATTCCTCTATAAGTTTTTTGAATGCTGGTAATGAATTTTCTATTTGTTCAGGTGAAACGCAGTAAGAAATTCTTACAAATCCTTTTACGCCAAAATCATCACTTGGCACTAACAATAATTCATATTTTTTTGCTGTTTCACAAAATTTGTTTGCATCTTCTTCAGGTGACTTTACGAACATATAAAATGCACCATCAGGTTTTACTACTTCATATCCAATGCTTGATAATTCATGATATAAAATATCTCTATTTGTTTCATATATACTTAAATCAGATGTATAACCTAAACAATTAGGTATCATATATTGGAATAGTGCTGGAGCACAAACAAAACCTAAACTTCTACCAGCTCCACATACCGCAAAATACACTTCTTCTGCGTTAACACACCTTGGATTAACTAAGATATAACCAATACGTTCTCCAGGTAGACTAAGTGACTTACTAAATGAATAACATACAAGTGAATTATCATAGTAATTTGTTACAAACAAATATGGTTTATTATTATATAATAATTCTCGATAAGGTTCATCTGAAATTAAATAAATAGGATGATTATATTCTATTTCTTTTTCTTTTAATAGCTTGCATAAAGCTTTTAATGATTCTTCATCAATCATAACACCAGTAGGATTATTAGGGTAATTTATCAATAAAGCTTTAGTGTTTTTATTTATACATTTTTTAATTTCATCAATATCAGGAATAAATGTTTCTTGATTACTTTCTGCAATCACAAGTTTTGCACCTGACTTTTCAATAAATACTTTATATTCAGGAAAGAAAGGTGATATAACTACTATTTCATCACCAGGATTTACTAAAGCATTAAAAGAAATAGTAAGTGATGCTGCAGCACCAACAGTTAAATAGATTAAATTACTATTTACACTTGTATGATAAGTTTTATTTAAATATTCTGCAATA
>CALAEU010000204.1 GCA_937891215.1 uncultured Clostridia bacterium | reverse complement strand
TGGACTTCTTCTAAAAGTTAAATATGCCGCTATAAAACTTGTTGTAATTGAAATTGTGCTTGGTATTATATTTGATGTACTGAAATATAAGAGAATATAATAGAAAACTAAAGTAACAATACAGGACAAGACAATCATAAATATAACTTCTTTTAATGTTATTCTGTTTACCGCAACTTCAGATTTTTTGTTACCGAATGGATTTTTCAGCCAGGTAATAAGTGAAAACACAGCCATTGGTAAAGTCATACCAATATAAGTAATCATTTCACCATAATACTGAAAAGAGTACGAGATTATTGAATAAATTATCGCGAAAATTATCATCAAAAATTGTCCTGTAGGATTTCCTTTAGCGCAAAAAATTAGTGAAGTAACCCCTACAAGTGAAGCAACAAGTGTCAAAAAATTTTCTTTATCGAAAATTAAAAATGAAATAAAAATTGCAAAAACAGAAAAAGACCAAAGCAACTTTTCTGTCAAACTAAAATATGAAATTAAATTTTTTATCTTCACAAAAACACTCCTGACAAAAAAAGCATCCGCTATACATCTTCAAAGACCTAACGATGTATAAACGAATGCTTTTTAATATTAATAAAACCATTCACTACCCGGTGGCAGTTAAATTATATTAAATTTAAAATTACATTAAATAGTGTTAAAGAAAACACAATAATCAAAACAAAATTAAATGCTTTTGTAACTGCTTTTTCAGGTAATTTTTTATTGAAATATGCGCCAAGAAAACCACCTATAATTGCAGCAGTTACCATAACTACAACAACTGTAAAATCCAAATCAGAAAAACCTTTTGTGAAGAAAACAGTCGTAAGTTTTGAAAACTGAGAAAATAGAATTGTCATCAATGAACAAATCGTTGCAGTCTTAATTGGTAACGAAAAAAGAAAGGTAATAACCGAAACATTTATTGGTCCGCCACCAATACCTAAAAATGCAGAACATATTCCTAGAAACAAACCTGTTATTACAGCAGAAATAACACCTTTAAATTCTCTGTTTTTAAATTTATTTTTATTGTTCATATAAATAAATACCCACATAATTAAAACAGTGAGCACAATATTCTGAATAATTTTAACTACTCCGTCTGCTTTTAATAAATCAACAATAAAACTAAAAATCTTTTCACCGGATATTCCACCAATAACAGAACCAATTGATAAAGGTATCGCTATATCAAAGGGAATTTTTGTTTTTGATTTAATCTGCTTTAAAATAGAAAAGAAAGCCATTGAAAAAACTGTAATTGAAGCAATAACACCAATTGTGTGGACACTGAAATCGCCTACAACATCCATAATCGGTTTTATAATAACTCCCCCACCCATACCTGTCATAGAACAGATTGTTGTAGCAAAAAGAGTTATTATAAAATAAATGATTAAATCAAACATTATCTGATGCCGTATTTTTCAATGATATAGTCCATATCCTTGTCACCTCTGCCTGAAAGGTTTATAAGAACTGAACCTCTGCCCATTTCTTTTGCAAGTTTCATACCGTAAGCAACTGCGTGAGCACTTTCAATTGCAGGAATAATACCTTCAAGTCGTGAAAGTGTAAAGAATGCGTCAAGAGTTTCTTCGTCATTAACTACATCATATTTAATTCTGCCAATTTCTTGCAAGAAAGCGTGTTCAGGGCCAGATGATGGATAATCAAGACCACTTGCTATTGAATAAACTGGTGCCGGTTCGCCATTTTCGTCTTTTAACATAATACTGTTAAATCCGTGCATAACGCCTTCTGTACCATATTTAAGACTTGCAGCGTGGTCGCCGAGTTTTTCGCCTCTTCCGAGAG
>CALAEU010000203.1 GCA_937891215.1 uncultured Clostridia bacterium | reverse complement strand
TGAAAAAGGTGAGAAAGTTTTACACGACTTCAGAAAACTTTGCGATGAAACAGACTTACAACTTTTTATAAACTTCAGTGAAGATGAAAAAGAGCAGCTTATGAGTTACTTAAAAAGACTTAATGCAAATATTGCAGACAGCAATTTAAAATGTAACTCTTTCAAAAAAATTCTTAAAAGTCAGATAGATGAAAGTGAGGAATTAAAATAATATGTTCAGAAAACTTTTGGGTTATGCTAAAGGATACAGAATATACTCCTTTTTAGCACCTGCAACAATCGTGCTTGAAGTGTTGCTTGAAGTTGCTATTCCGTTTTTAATGTCAGTTATAATTGACTCTGGTATAAATGGAATACCTCTTACAGAAAAAAATGGTATTATTGCAGAAATGCTTATAAAATTCGGTTTTGCTGAAAAGCAGGGGCTCGATTTAGTTATAGCAACCGGTGTACTTATGATTGCAATGGCTTGTGTTTCTCTCGCTTGTGGTGCATCTGCGGCATATTTTGCTGCAAAAGCAGGTATGGGCTTCGGTAAAAATTTAAGGGGTGCTATGTTTTCAAAGATTCAAGACTTTTCTTTCTCTAATGTCGATAAATTTTCTACCGGTTCTCTTATTACAAGAATGACAACTGATGTTGGTATGATTCAGAACGCCTATATGATGGCAATAAGAATGCTCGTTCGTTCACCACTTATGTTTGCTATGGCTATTGGTATGGCTATGGGCATAAACAAGAAACTTTCTCTTGTATTTTTAATAGTCGGTCCGCTTCTTGGTTTTACGCTTATTTTTATCGGCTCAAAAGCACATCCGAGATTTGAGCGTATGTTTAAAAAATATGACAGATTCAACACATCTATTCAGGAAAATTTAATTTCTATAAGAGTTGTTAAAGCATTTGTCCGCTCAAAACACGAAAAAGAAAAGTTCCAGATTTCAAATGACGAATTAAAAGCAGCAGCAATTTTTGCAGAAAAACTTATTATTTTAAACAGCCCTGTTATGATGGTTGCGGTTTACTCGTGTATTCTTGCAATTCTCTGGTTTGGTACAAAACTCATCTTTGTAGGCGAAATGCAGTTAGGCGACCTTATGAGTTTTATTACTTACGTTCAACAGATTCTTATGTCACTTATGATGATTTCAATGATATTTGTTATGTCTGTAATGGCAAAAGCATCTATGAAGCGTGTTTGTGAAGTACTTGACGAAACTCCTTCAATCTGTGATGATAAAGCTGACGAAAACTTAAAAGTTGAAAATGGTGATATTGAATTTAAAAATGTATTTTTCAAATACAACGAAACCGCCGAAGAACCAGTTCTTTCAAATATTAACATTTCAATAAAATCAGGTGAAACTGTCGGTATTTTAGGTGGTACTGGTAGTGCAAAATCTTCACTTGTTCAACTCATACCACGTCTTTACGATGTTACCCAGGGTGAAGTTTTAGTTGGTGGTAAAAATGTTAAAGAGTATAAGTTAGATGCACTCCGTGACAGCGTTTCTATGGTACTTCAGTCAAATGTACTTTTCTCAGGTACAATCGAAGAAAATCTTCGTTGGGGTAACGAAAATGCGACAATGGAAGAAATAAGAGAAGCTGCAAAAATCTCCTGTGCAGATGATTTTGTTATGAGTTTCCCTGACCAGTACCTTACAGAACTTGAGCAAGGTGGCGTAAATGTTTCCGGTGGTCAGAAACAAAGACTCTGTATTGCAAGAGCGCTTCTTAAAAACCCAAAAATTCTTATTCTCGACGACTCAACAAGTGCAGTTGATACTGCAACAGATGCAAAAATCAGAGAAGGCATGAAAAATTCTCTTCCTGATACAACAAAGATTATAATTGCGCAAAGAATAAATTCAATTCAGCACGCAGATAAAATTATTGTCATTGATGACGGTGAAATTAACGATATTGGTACTCACGAAGAATTACTTGCACGAAATGAGATTTATAAAGATGTTTATAATTCTCAGCAAGAAGGCAAAATGGAACAGTAAGGGGTGAGAAAATTGTCAGAAAAACAAATTAAAAAACAACCTAATGGACCGGGTCCCGGTGGCAAAATGAAATTTGAAAAACCAAATGACGCAGGTAAAACACTTGCAAGACTTTTAAGTTATGTTGTAAAAAACAAAGTGCTTTTAGTATTAGTTGCATTTTTAGTTTTTGTAAGTTCTGGTGCAGGCGTTGCTGGTACTTACCTTTTAACACCTATCATCAACGAAATTGGTCTTGTTGTAAAAAATGGTACTTTTGATGTTACAAATATTATTAAATATCTTGTAATTATCGGTGTTATATATGTTTGCGGTGCTGTAGCGCAATATATTTACCAGAGAGTGATGCTCAATATCTCACAAGGTACTTTAAACCTTTTAAGAAAAGACCTTTTTGACCATTTACAAAGTCTTCCTATAAAATTTTTCGACTCACACACTCACGGCGAACTTATGAGTCGTTTCACAAATGATACTGACACAATCCGCGAAGCAATAAGTCAGGGGTTAGTTCAGGTTATTTCTTCACTCGTTACTGTTATTGGTATTTTCCTTATGATGCTTTATATAAGCCCTGCTCTCACTGGTCTTATTATTGTAATGCTTGTTGTAATGCTCAACATTATAAAATTTATAGGTGGAAAAAGTGCTTCCTTTTTCAGAAAGCAACAACAAAACATAGGTTCTCTTAACGGATATATTGAAGAATTTATTGAGGGACAGAGAGTTGTAAAAGTATTCTGCAGAGAAGAAAAATCAAAAGAGAATTTCGGTATTCGTAACGAAAACTTCAGAAAATCTGCAACAAATGCTCACACATGTGCAAGTATTATAATGCCTATTATGGGTAACCTTTCATACTTCAACTTTGCGGCAACTGCAGCTTTCGGTGCATTCATAATTATCAGATTCGCAGGTACTGGTTCAACTGATGTTTCATCTTTCCTTTTAGGTGGTATAGAGGGAGCTCTTACTATTGGTTCTCTTGCCGCATTTTTACAGTATACAAGACAATTTTCAAATCCTATAAGTCAGGTTTCTCAACAACTCAACAGTATTCTTGCGGCTTTGGCAGGTGCAGAAAGAATCTTTGCAATTATTGACACAGAACCTGAAGAAGACGATGGTTATGTTACTTTAGTAAACGCAGTAGTTGACGAAGATGGAAATATCAGTGAAAGTGAAACAAGAACTGGCAAATGGGCTTGGCGTCATCCACATTCCGCTGATGGTTCTGTAACTTACACTCTTTTAAAAGGTGATGTACGCTTCCACGATGTAACATTCTCTTACGACGGTAAAAAGACAGTCTTGAAAAATGTTTCACTTTACGCAAAGCCTGGTCAGAAAATTGCTTTTGTCGGCTCAACAGGTGCAGGTAAAACTACAATTACAAATCTTATAAACCGTTTTTATGATATTGACGAAGGTAAAATTACCTATGATGGAATAAATATAAAGAAAATCAAAAAAGATGATTTAAGACGCTCTCTTGCTATGGTACTTCAGGATACACACCTTTTCACAGGTACAGTAGAAGAAAATATCCGTTATGGTAAACTTGACGCTACTCACGAAGAAATTGTTGCTGCGGCAAAACTTTCAAATGCACACAGTTTTATAAAAAGATTGCCTGATGGTTATAACACAATGCTCACAGGTGATGGTAGCAACCTTTCGCAAGGTCAGAGACAATTACTCGCGATTGCCCGTGCAGCAGTTGCAGACCCACCTGTACTCATACTTGATGAAGCAACAAGTTCTATTGATACAAGAACTGAAAAGCTCATTGAAAAGGGTATGGATAAACTTATGGAAGACAAGACTGTTTTTGTTATTGCACACAGACTTTCTACCGTAAGAAACTCAAATGCTATCATGGTGCTTGAAGATGGTCAGATTATAGAAAAAGGTGACCACGACACACTTTTAGAAGAAAAAGGCAAATATTACAAACTTTACACAGGGCAGTTTGAATTGTCTTAAAAACCCTTAAAACTCAACCAGGTCAACGCTTTAAGTGGTGTTGACCTGGTTTTTTGGTGTGTTACAAATATTAAGATTTTGTAATAAATATTGAGAATTTTCTGAAAATGTATATAATAGAATAAAAATATAGATGTCAAAGGATATTCAATTTTTATTTGTGGGTATTATTATGGAATATATTTTTAAATCTGAAAAAGCTAAAAAGACAATTGAAGAAATACGCAAGTTTCTTTTAAGCGACAGATGGATGGCAATACTTTTCTTTGTGTCAATGATTATTGTAGGTTTACATTCTCATTTACCAAAAGAGGGGTTTCACATCTGGGGTAGCGTTGTTTTAGCATATATAACTGGTATCTGCTTTTTATTTACAGGAGATATAATGGCAATGCTTGTACCGACACTGTTTACATACCTTGTCGCAATAAGGTGCTACAACTCCCTGGAAGATTTCAAAAAAATCTGGTATTTAGCAATACCATTAGCACTTATGCTTTTGTTTAATTTGATTGTCTATGCAAAAAAACCAACAATAAAAGGTTCGCAGTTTTTCCCGATGCTTCTTGTTTCAATCGCGGTTACATTAGGTGGTGTTGGTGTAATTTCCAAAGAGGATTACTTCGGCGGTGCCGCACTTTACAATATGATTGGCATCGGTTTCGGAATGTTGTTTGTTTACTGCATTCTTTTCCCAAGAATTTCTACTGATAATGGTTATTCTCTTATTGAAATGCTTACAAAAATAATGGTTTTTGTAGGACTTGCAGGGGCACTTATGATTATTGCCCATTATGTTATCAATATAAATGATGTTATTGATAAAGGCGGAATTCTCTATATGAGATGGCGCAACAATACTTCTACTATTCTTATGATTGCTATGCCTTTTGCATTTCTCAGAGCAAACAAAAAATCCTACTCCATTATTATCGGATTCATTTTCTATGTTGCTATGCTCTTAACCGGTTCACGCGGTGGTATGGTTTTCGGCACAATTGAACTTGTTATGTGCATTGTTATGTTTGTACTTTACGATAGAAGAAGGCGACTTGCCTACGCCATAATATGCGGTTGTTTTGTTGTTGCAGCACTTATTTATTTACCAGAAATTACAGAATTTTTAAATTATACTCTCAAACGACTTTTCAGAGTTCTTAATCAATTCTTAATGGGCGGTGAAGACACTGAAACACGAGTAAGACACTATGCACGTGGTGTTCAGGATTATCTTAAAAACCCTGTTTTCGGCACAGGTCTTGGCAATATGACTAACCGTGATATTTTCAAAAATAAACCAGGGGCTCTTTGCTGGTATCACTGTGAACCCATTCAGATTGCAGGTAGTTTCGGTACTGTAGGAATTATTGCCTTTGCTTACCAGTTTATAAAAAGAAATATATTAATCTGGAAAAAGGCAACTCTTTTTAATATGACTATATTCTTGTCTTACATAAGTCTTGAACTTATGTCACTTGTTAACCCTGGTATTCTTTGCCCTGTACCGTATCTTCTACTTATAACAATATTTATGATTGTTGTCGAAAAGTGTGATGATGGCGAGGCACAGGAAAAAATACCGATTTTAAAAAGATTTCGCGAAAAGAGAGAAAAAATCAAGGTTTAGGGATTTTTAAATGCAGACCCTTCATAAGTGCTGAGTGCTGAAGGCTGAGTGCTGAGTTAAGGAAACGCTACGCGTTTGATTGTAATTATTATTGAATAACAAAAATTTCATTCTATCATTTGCACCAGTAGTCAGTGAGTCAGTAAGTCAGTGGTCAGGAATATAATAAAAATCATCCTTTCATTTAAAGTTTTTCGTAAACTAAAAATGATAGGATGATTTTCTTTTTATTCATAAATAATTTTAATCGCGTTGCAGACCCTTCAATTCCGAATTACGCATTACGAATTAAAACTGCGTCGCAGACCCTCAACTCAGCACTCATCACTCAGCATTCAGCACTTACCTGTTTCATAGTTAATAATATCTTATCAAAGAAACAACCTTGCCTAAAATTGCAACTTCATTTGTAATAATAGGTTCAAACTCGTCATTTTCTGGTTGAAGACGGAAATGACCATTTTCTTTAAAGAATCTTTTAACAGTTGCTTCATCTTCGAGCATAGCAACAACAATATCACCATTATTCGCGTATGGTGTTTTTTCTGCTACAACAATGTCGCCATCGTGAATGCCTGCCCAGAGCATACTCTCACCACGAACTTTTAAAGCAAACAATGGTTTGTCTCTTGACACTCTGCCACCGTAAGGAATATAACCCTCAATCTGTTCAACTGCTAAAATAGGAATACCAGCAGTAACAGTACCAATAAGTGGAACTTGTGTAAAGTTTTCTTCCTGACCTAATATACGGATAGCTCTCTTTAAAAGTGGGTCTCTTAAAATATAACCCGCCTTTTCAAGCGCTTGAAGATGAGCGTGAACTGTAGAAGTTGACTTCAAGCCAACTGCCGCACCAATTTCTCTTATAGATGGTGGAACACCACCCTGAGAACGCTCAACTAAAAACTCATAAATTTTCTTTTGAGTTGCTGAAATCTGTTCCATAAAAAGACACCTCTCTTTCTATTTATAACACTACTATAACACATATTATCAGAAAATGCAAACATTTGTTTGTGATTTTTTAAAAAATTTTTTCATAACAGTATTATTGGGTGATAATATGTATAAAATCTTAACTTTCAAAACACTTGTCATAACTTCTGCAATTCTTTGTTTTGTTATGATATTTTCTGCAATAGCGAACACATTTTTGCCTGTTATTTCTGTTTTTAAAGAGAAAAAACAGGAAGTTCTTATTTTAATGTATCATCAGGTGAGCGAAAACAGTAGTTTGTGGGGCGACTATGTAATTCCTACTTCACTTTTAAAAGAAGATTTTGAATATTTAAAAAATAACAACTACACGCCTATAAAAATCAAAGATATTCTTGATTTTACTAAAGGAACAAAAGAACTACCCGAAAAGGTGGTAGTTATAACTTTTGATGATGGACAAAGAAGTTTTTTAACAAAAGTAGTCCCATTATTGGAAGAATATAACTACCCCGCAGTTGTAAATATTGTTGGCGCTTTAACAGATTTGTACACCGAAAATGGCGAAACGAATGATAAATATGCTTATCTTAACTGGAATGATATAAAAACTTTATCTCAAAATCCACTTGTAGAAATAGGGCATCACTCATACAATTTTCATTCGCTCGGTTACAGACGCGGTATGGGTAAAATTTATGGTGAAAGTAATTCCGCTTATTCAGAAATAATAAAAACCGATATTGAAAAACTCAACGAAAAGTTGCTTTCAAATATCGGCGAAAGACCATATATTTTAGCTTACCCTTATGGTATAAGAAATGACACTCTCTTAGAAATAGCAAAAGACGAAAACTTTTCTGTTACTTTAGGTTGCAGAGAGAGTATAAATAAAATTTCTGTAGGCGATGAACTTTTTGAATTAGGTAGGTTTAACCGTCCTTATGGTAAAAGCAGTGCCACATTTTTTTCCGGCATTACAAAACAGTAATAATTTTTTCAACACATTCTTCTGCAGTTAAATTATTGCAATCAATTTTTATATCGGCATATTTTTCATAAAGTGCTTTTCTGTCATTAAAAATATCTTCGAGTGTTGTACCATTTGTTAAAACAACACCACGGGATTTAATATCACCTATTCTTTTTTTAATTTCTTCAAGCGACAAATCAAGATAAATAATTTTACCATTTTCTTTTAGTTTTTTCATAGCTTTTTCACCATATACTACACTACCACCTGTTGCAATTACAGAATCAGAAAATTCATTTTCAAGAATTACATCTTCTTCAATATTTAAAAATGCTTTTGTGCCATTTTCATTTATAATGTCACAAAGGCTTTTTTTATATTTCTCCTGAATTAAAAGGTCAGTATCTGTGAAAGATAAAATAAGAGTTTTTGCAAGTAACACACCTATTGTGCTTTTGCCAACAGCAGGCATACCAATAAGAATTATATTACCCATAATTTTTCACCCCGAAAAATGCACAAATTTTTGAATGTTTTTATTGATTTTATCACGCATTTTGAGAAAAGACAAGGTTATATTTTTAACAAACCAAATTCTATTGACAAAAAATATCGTGTGAATTATACTTTAGTTAATAGAGCAAAAACCAAAGGCTTATTTTGTGCAATTCTTACACAAATCTCACCCTTTGATTTATCCCCATTTTATTGTTTCCCGAAGGAGGAAAAAGTTATGAATTTTGAACAATGGAACGGATTTATTGACGGCGAATGGCGTCACATAATTGATGTAAGAGATTTCATTCAGAGAAACTACACACCTTACCACGGTGACGATGCATTTTTAAAAGGTGCAACAGAAAGAACAAAAAATTTAACTAAAAAATTCTATGACCTTTGCGAAGAAGAGAAAAAAGCAGGTGGCGTACTTGATATTGATACTGAGCACGTTTCTTCTCTCTGCAGTTATGCACCAGGTTATCTTGACAAAGAAAATGAACTTATCGTAGGCGTACAGACAGACGCACCTTTAAAAAGAGGTGTTCACCCATTCGGTGGTATAAGAATGGCAAGAGAAGCGTGTAAAGCTTACGGTTACGAACTTTCACAGAAAGTTGAAGATTATTTCAAATACAGAACAACTCATAACGATGGTGTTTTCAGAATTTATACTGACGAAATGCGTGCGGCTCGTCACTGTGCACTTTTAACTGGTCTTCCTGACGCTTATGGTCGTGGCAGAATTATAGGTGACTACCGCCGAGTTGCACTTTATGGTATAGATGCACTTATTGAAAAGAAAAAAGAGGACAAGCGTACTCTCGGTTTAGAAAATGCAACTGCAGAATCTATGAATTTGCTTGAAGAACTTCACAAGCAAATTGAATTTTTAGGTCTTCTTAAAGAAATGGGCAAAATGTATGGTTTTGATATTTCAAGACCTGCACAAAATGCAAAAGAAGCAATTCAATGGACCTATTTCGGTTACCTTGCAGCAAATAAAGAGCAGAATGGTGCCGCTATGTCTTTCGGCAGAACAAGCACATTCTTCGATATTTATATTGAAAGAGATATTAAAGCCGGTATTCTTACAGAAGAAGAAGCACAGGAACTTATTGATGACTTAGTTTTAAAACTTCGTATGTGCCGTCATTTAAGAACACCTGAATACAACGAACTTTTCGGTGGCGACCCTATGTGGATTACTGAAAGCGTTGGCGGTATGGGTGAAGACAACCGTACTCTCGTTACAAAAACTTCATTCCGTATGCTTAACACCCTTCGCACATTAGGGCCTGCACCAGAACCGAACCTCACAGTTCTCTGGAGTTACCGTTTACCTGAAGGTTTCAAAAAATTCTGTGCGAAACTTTCTATTGAAACTGACGCAATTCAATATGAAAATGACGACCTTATGAGAAACGATTACGGTGACGACTACGCTATTGCTTGTTGTGTTTCCGCTATGAAAATAGGTAAGCAAATGCAGTTCTTTGGTGCAAGAACAAATCTTGCTAAACTCTTACTTCTCACACTTAACGGCGGTGTAGATAATGTATTCGGCACTAAAGTTGGTCCGCAGATGGATGTGATGAATGATGAAGTTCTTGATTACGATAGAGATCTGCTCGCCTGCCTCTGCATTGATAGTGCCCTCAACCTTAGTATACTCATACTCGTAAGTTTCTTCGTTAAGTGTTTCGAGATAAAGCTCGAAGTACTTAGCCGCTACATACTCGGGGCTGTACATATCGTCGAGTGCTGTATCAGCCTGTTCTATTTCCGCGTATGCGGTCTTATAAGCCTCGTATCCGTCAGCAAGAACGTAAGAGGTGAGCGCGTTTGTTTCGCTATCAAAGGTGAGGGTTGCAACGGGAAGCTCAATCTCATTCCACTCTTCGTCAAAACCGGTGGTTATAAGAACATTGCCGTCTTCGTCGTAAATTTCATAATAAGAAGCAGCCATCTCAA
>CALAEU010000202.1 GCA_937891215.1 uncultured Clostridia bacterium | reverse complement strand
TTGGTGATAAAGTTGACCCTAAAAGAGACGATGTTACAGTAAACGGAAAAAAAGTTACTGTTGTAAAGCAGAAATATTATATTATGCTTAACAAACCACGCGGATATGTTACTACTATGAGTGATGAGTTGGGCAGAAAGTGTGTTGCAGAGTTAGTTTCTGATGTTGGTGCAACAGTTTATCCAGTTGGCAGACTTGACCGTGATTCTGAGGGAATGCTTTTACTAACAAATGATGGTGAATTTGCAAACAGTGTAATGCACCCAAGAAAACACATTTCAAAAACATACAGAGTAACAGTACGTTCTTCTATTACAAAAGAACAAACAGAGAAACTTGAAAACGGTGTTTTAATTGATGGCAGGGAAACATTACCTGCCGAAGTTGCGGTTTTAGAAAAAAGCGAAACTCGTAGCGTGTTACAGATTAAAATTTTTGAAGGCAGAAATCGTCAAATCAGAAAAATGTGCGAAGAAGTTGGTCTAGAGGTTATAAGGCTTAAAAGAACATCAATAGGTTCTTTGAAATTAGGGATGCTTCAACCTGGTAAATGGCGTGAACTTACTGCTGACGAAGTGCACAAATTAGTTACAAACACTAAAAACTGATAAATTGACAATATATTGATTTTTTAGTATAATTATATGATAAATCACGAAAGGTGAGCCGTTAAAATGATAAGAAGTATGACAGGTTTCGGCAGAGCACAGGCTTCTGTTGAAGGATTTAATATTACTGCAGAAATCAAAAGTGTTAATCACAGATATTTTGAATTTTCTACACGACTTCCAAGAGCTTATAATTTCCTTGAAGAAAAAATTAAAAGTTACCTTTCTTCATATATTTCAAGAGGTAAAGTAGAGTGTTCACTTACAATTGAAGCAACTGCAGACGACAGTGTTGTTGTAAAAGTAAATGAACCTTTAGCAAAAAGTTATTACGATGCAATTCACTTTATCGGCGAAACATTCTCAGTTAATGCTAATGTTTCTGCACAGGATATTGCAAGATCCCCAGAAGTATTATCTGTGACAAAAAACGCAATAGATGAAGATGATTTGTGGGAAAAAGTTAAAGCTGTTTTAGAAGAGGCAGTAAACAAATTTATTGTAATGCGTGAATCTGAAGGTGAAAAACTTAAAAATGATGTTTTATCACGTGCAGATACAATTATAGAGAATGTTTCGTTTGTTGAAAAACGCTCACCTGAAACTGTTAAAGAATACAATGATAAGCTTCTTGCTCGTATGAATGAAGTTTTAGAAAATGTACAAGTTGATGAAGCAAGAATTCTTACAGAAGCAGCGATTTTTGCAGATAAGGTTGCAGTTGCTGAGGAAACTGTAAGATTAAGAAGTCATATTGACCAATTGAGAGAAATGATGAATTCAGACGAGGCAATCGGTAGAAAACTTGATTTTCTTGTACAAGAAATCAATCGTGAAACAAACACAATCGGTTCAAAAGCACAAGATGTTCAGATTGCAAAAGTTGTAATTGATACAAAAGCAGAAATCGAAAAAATCAGAGAACAAATTCAGAATATAGAATGATGTGATTTTATGAAACTTGTAAATATTGGTTTTGGAAATCTTATAAATGCAGACAGAGTAATTGCGGTTGTAAGCCCTGATTCAGCACCTGCAAAGAGAATGATTCAGGAAAGCAAAGAAAGAGCCAACTTAATTGATGCTACTCACGGCAGAAAAACAAAAGGTATTATTATTACAGATAGTGATAATGTAGTCCTTTCGTTTTTGTCGGCAGAACAGTTACTTAATAGATTTAACGATGAAAAGGGAGGTCGTGAATTTGGATTTGAAGGATAAAGGTTTACTTGTTGTTATTTCTGCACCTGCAGGTTGCGGTAAAGATACTGTTATTGCAGAATTAAAAAAAGCAGATGACAATGTTAAACAATCTATATCTATGACGACCCGTGCACCACGCGAAGGCGAGGCTGATGGTGTAGATTATTATTTTACAACAGTTGAAAACTTTGAGAAAAACATCTCGCAAGATGGTTTTCTTGAATATGTTAAATATGGTGTTAATTATTACGGTACACCTAAAAAAGCTATTGAAGAAAATATAAACGAAGGTAAATCTGTGATTTTAAAAATTGAAGTTGAGGGTGCTGGTAACGTTCGTAAAATTTACCCTGAAGCAATTTCTATTTTTATAATGCCACCATCTTTCAGTGAACTTTCACGAAGACTAAAAAATCGCGGAACAGAAACCGAAGAAGATATTGAGCGTCGCTTAAAAATCGCAGAAACTGAGATGCAGCGCGCAAAAGAATATGATTATATTGTTATAAATGATGATTTAACTTCTTGTGTAAAAGATGTTTTGTCAATTATTAAAGCAGAGCGTTTAAAATATAGCAATATGAAAAATAGAGTTGAAAAAATTATAAATAATTGATTTCGAAAGGAAGTTTTTATTATGCTTAATCCAGATTTAAAAGGAATTCTTAACCAAGGTATCAGTCGTTACTCACTTGTAACTGCAACTGCAAAAAGGGCAAGAGAAATTGCTGTTGAAAATCTTCAGGAAAAAAATCTTTCGACAGAAAAACCTGTTACAGTTGCTCTTGGTGAAATTATTGATGGTAAATATAAAATTGTTGAACCAGATTCAATCAAAAATCTTTAATTATGTATAACGATGCTTTAATTGCAGAAATTGCAGTTGAAGGTCTTGTTTATCATATTGATGCACCTTTTACTTACCTGATTCCCAAAACACTTAATGTTTTAGCGGGGTGCAGAGTACTAGTACCTTTTGGTAATGGTAACAAGAAGAAACAAGGATTTGTTTTGAAAATCAAATCTCGTTCAGAAATTGATGAAAGTATTAAGCTTAAATCAATTGCAGCGGTACTTGATGAAGTGCCGCTTCTTAATGATGAAATGATTTCATTAGTTACTTATCTCAAAGAAAACACATTTTGTACTTTGTTTGAGGCCGCAAAGGCTATGCTTCCCAGTGGTATAGGTTTAGAGTATGTTGTATCATTTATGGCAGATGAAAGCGTATCTTCTACTGTAATTGAGAAATTGACAACAGAAGAAAAGCAAGTTTATGACTTTTTAAAAGGTGGCTGTAAATTCCAGAAGAAGGAAAAAATTCTTTCAAGTTTAGGATTTACGGCAGACTCGCTTATACTCGAAAAACTTGAAAAAAAAGGTGTTTTGATTTCCAATTTTGATACAAAACGTAAAACAGGTGATTTGACAGTGAAAAATGTCAGATTATCTGTTTCAGAAGAAGATGTAGAGGGGAAACTCGGCACTTTAAGTGCAAAACAACGCTCTGTTCTTTCGTTGCTTATTGATATTGGTTCTGCTTCAGTAAAAGAAGTATGTTATTTTACTGGAGTTACAGTTGCAGTTATCAACACACTTTGTAAAAAAGGGTATCTTGAAATTTTTGACAGTGAAGTTTATCGTAAACCTAAGATTTCTATTAAAAGCGGTTTAAAACCTATTCCTCCATTAACTGAAAACCAGGAAAAAGCCTTTAAATATTTGTCTTCAAAAATAGAAGAAGGTAAAGCTGGAGCCGGTTTATTATTTGGCGTTACTGGTAGCGGTAAAACTCAGGTTTTTATAAAACTTATTGAAAAGACTGTAAACAGTGGCAAAGGCGTTATTGTTATGGTGCCTGAAATTGCTTTAACACCACAGACAATAAACACATTTTATTCATATTTTGGCGATACTGTTGCAGTTTTTCACAGTGCACTTTCTGCGGGTGAAAGAATTGATGAATGGAAACGCGTTAAAAATGGCGATGCGAAAATTGCAATAGGTACTCGTTCTGCAGTTTTTGCACCATTCCAAAATCTTGGTCTTATAGTTATGGATGAAGAACACGAGCACACTTATAAATCTGAAATGACACCAAGATTTCATGCAAGAGATGTTGCAAAATTCAGATGTGTTAAAAATGATGCATTTTTACTTCTTTCTTCTGCAACACCATCTGTTGAATCATATAAAAATGCAATTGATGGAAAATATGCTTTTGTAAAGCTTACAGAACGCTTTGGTAAAGCAGTTTTACCAGAAGTCAAAACTGTTGATATTTCAAATAGTAAAAGTGTTATAAGTAATGAATTGTATTCTGAAATAGAAGAAGTTCTTGCTGACAATAAACAAGCAATTCTTCTTATGAACAGACGTGGTTTTAATACATTTGCAACTTGTGAAAGTTGCAAAACTGTTGTGACTTGTCCTAATTGTAGTATTTCGCTTACATACCATAATGCAAATAACCGCCTTATGTGTCATTACTGTGGTCATTCAATAAGTTTTACTGATGTTTGTCCTACTTGTAATAATAAAACAATTAAATATGCTGGTTTCGGAACTCAGAGAATCGAAGAAGATATTGAAAGTATTTTTCCTAATGCAAGAGTTCTTCGTATGGATGCAGATACAACAATGGCTAAGTATTCTTATGAAGAAAAACTTCATGCTTTTTCTAAAGGTGAATATGATATTCTTCTTGGTACACAAATGGTTGCAAAAGGGCTTAATTTCCCCAATGTAACACTTGTTGGTGTAATATCAATTGACCAGCAACTTTATAATGATGATTTCAGAAGCAGTGAAAAAGCATTTGATTTATTGACTCAGGTTGTAGGCAGGTCTGGTAGAGGCGATTTTAAAGGTAAAGCAGTTATTCAGACTATGCTTCCTGATAATGATATTATAACTTTAGCCTCAGAGCAGGATTATGAAGGCTTTTTTGAAATGGAAAATGTTATAAGAAAAGCAATGATTTATCCACCTTATTGCGATATTTGTTCACTTACATTTATAAGTGAAAATTTTGCAAAATGCTCTTCATCTGCTAACAGATTTTTTGAAATGCTTAAAACTTTGGTTTCAGAAGAATTTTCAGATGTTAAAGTAAATGTCTTAGGTCCGCTACAACCTAAAGTTTCAAAAATAAATAATAAATACAGAAATATTATTACAATAAAATGTAAAAACAATAAAAGATTCAGAAGTTTGATTTCTTCGCTTTTAGTTTCTTTTATGAAAGATAAAATGAATAGTGGAGTAACTGTAACCGCAGATATAAATCCGCTTTAATGAGGTATTAGTATGGCAATTAGAAATATTCGTGAAGACGGCGACCCGATTTTAAGAAAAAAAGCTCGTCCTGTTACTGAATTTAATGATAGACTTTTTGAGTTGCTTGACGATATGGCAGAAACTATGTATGAAGCACCTGGTGTAGGTCTTGCAGGTCCACAGGTTGGTGTTTTAAGACGAGTTGTTGTTATGGATGTTGGAGACGGACTTTTAGAACTTATTAACCCTGAAATAACAAAAGTAGAGGGTGAGCAGATTGGTGAAGAGGGTTGTCTTTCACTTCCTGGTCTTTGTGGTACTGTAAAAAGACCTATGACTGTACAAGTTAAGGCACAGAACAGAGAGGGAAAATGGTGCCTTTATAAAGGTGAGGAACTAAAAGCAAGATGTTTTTGTCATGAAATTGACCATCTTGACGGTATTCTTTATAAAGATAACCTTTTAGACGGTACAATGCTTCAAAGAGTAGGCGAAATTGAAGAGGTTGAGTAGGTGAGAGTATGAGAGTTGTTTATATGGGAACACCCGATTTTGCAGTGAAACCACTTGAGGCTTTAATTAACAATAATTACGATGTTGTCGGTGTTTTTACTCAACCTGACAAGCCTGTAGGAAGAAAAGCAATTCTGACACCGCCACCGGTAAAGGTTGTTGCAAGTGAAAATAATATTCCGGTTTTTCAACCTGATTCATTAAAAAATGGTGAAGGTGTAAAAATTTTAAAAGAATTAAAACCTGATGTTGTAATTGTTGTTGCTTATGGAAAGATTCTCCCAAAAGATTTTCTTGAATTTGCAAAATATGGTTGCATAAACATTCATGGTTCAATTTTACCTGAATACAGAGGTGCAGCACCTATTCAATGGTCTGTTTTAGATGGCAAAGAATTTGCAGGGGTTACATCAATGCAAATGAACGAAGGTCTTGATACAGGCGATATTCTTTTAGTTGAAAAAACAAAAATTCAAGTAAATGAAACTTCGGGTGATTTATATGAACGGCTTACAGTTTTAGGTGCAGATGTTCTTTTAAAAACACTTGTTGCAATAGAAAAAGGTGAATTAACACCTGTAAAACAAGATGATAGTAAAAGCAGTTATGCAAAAATGCTTGATAAATCACTCTCAAAAATTGACTGGAATTTATCTGCTATGGAAGTGCATAATAAGATACGAGGACTTGACCCGTGGCCAGTAGCTCTTACAGAATATGAGGGTAAGAATTTAAAATTATTCCGTTCTCGTTTATTAAATGATGAATACAACAAACCAGCTGGAAGTGTTTATCAGTCAAAGGATGGAATTGTTGTAGTTTGTGGTGACAAAAAGGCAGTTTTAATAACTGAAGTTCAGTTAGAAGGTAAAA
Organism: uncultured Clostridia bacterium; assembly: GCA_937891215.1. The sequence goes on along the minus strand of CALAEU010000202.1, from coordinate 84 downwards.
AACGAATGTCAGCTCTTGATTTTTCACGCGGTGCAAAATTAATTGACGGAATAGTTTTTGAAAGTTAAAATAAATTTTATATAA
>CALAEU010000201.1 GCA_937891215.1 uncultured Clostridia bacterium | reverse complement strand
CGGTACGTTGCCGTACGACGGTTTTCAAGACCGTTCCGTTATAACCACTTCGGTACCTCTGCAATTATTCACGAGTGACATAATAACACATTAGATTTTAAATGTCAATGATTTTTTGAAATTTTTATAATTTATTTTAAAAAATGACACTTACAAGTAAAACAACCCAATCTTATTATATAGTCTTGCACTATAACTTAAATTGTGCTATGATTTTTAAATAAAAAATCAACTCGTTACACACGTCAGGTGATAGAATGAAAAAAACATATGTAACATCAATGCCAAACCATATAGGTGCTTTTTTAAAAGCAAGTAAATGTTTTTCTGCTTTAGGAATAAACATTACCCGTGTAAGTTACAATAAAGCAGTTGACTCTCACACTTTATTCATTGATGCAGAAGGAACAGAAGAACAACTGAACAAAGCTGATATTGAACTCAAAAAAATCGGATATTTACAAAGCAACTCTGATAAAACCAGTGTTGTATTAATTGAATTTTGTTTAGAAGATATACCCGGTAGTGTTACAAACATTTTAACGCTTATAAATAACTTTAATTTCAATATTTCTTATATAAGTTCTCAGGAAAACGGTACAGACTACCAACAATTTAAAATGGGGCTATATGTTGACGATTCTGATAAAATCTCAGAGTTTCTCAGAGAAGCAGAAAAACTTTGTAAAGTCCGTGTAATTGATTACAACAGTTCTGAAAAAGTTTACGATAACAGCATTTTTTATAACACCTATGTTATGGGACTTTCTCAAACTATGGGACTTTCTGAAGATGTGCGAAATGAATTGTTAGTTCATGTCAATTTAGCAATGCAGACTCTTGATGAACAAGGCCTATCACCTTACAGAACCTTTGATAGCATAAGCAAATTTGCCGAGCTTTTAGGTATTTCAAAAGGCAAAGCATTCATACCCAGGATAAGTACACACAAAGTAACAGACAACACTGAAATTACTTTAATAGAGCCACCTTGTGGCAGTAACACAATAATTGTTAAGAGTAATAATAAAATATTGTTTATAGACAGCGGTTACGCTTGTTACAGTGAGGAAATGCAGAAACTTTTTAAAAGAAACATTCCTGATTTTGAAAATATCAGAAAAACTATTCTAGTTACTCACGCAGATGTTGACCATTGCGGTTTATTACCGATGTTTGACGAAATTATTGCAAGTCACAGAACAGCACAATGTTTAAAAAATGAATTTCTTGGAAAAGATGGATACCGTGAAAAAAATCCGTTGCACAAACCTTATATAAATATTTGCAAAATACTTACATCTTACAAAGCGGTAAACCCTGAAAAAATCGTTACATTGTGGAACAATATTGAAAATCTGAATGAACCTTTAACACAAATCGGTTTTTTCGATTTTGAAGAATTACATTTTGAGGTATATGAAGGCAAAGGCGGACATTTACCGGGTGAAATCGTATTGATTGATTACACTCACCACATCGCATTTACCGGTGATATTTTTATAAATACACACGGATTGACACATGATCAAGCTGAGTACAATCAATATGCACCAATTTTAATGACTTCGGTTGATACAAACCCAGCACTTTGTGCAGAAGAAAGAAAAGCGATTATGCAGCGACTCGGAGTAGGTCAGTGGCAAATCTTCGGTGCACATGGTTTTAAAAAAGATTATTCTGTAAATTTATAAAAAAATTCGTTGCATTTAAACGTGAAATGCAACGAATTTTTTATTTATTCTATTTTCTCAATGTCATAAGGCGTTGTCTGATAAACAAAGTAATTAAGCCAGTTATTGTAAAGAAGTGTTGCGTGTGAACGCCAATTTGCCACAGGCTCATTATCAGGGTTATCTTGCGGAAAATAATTCTCTGGAATATCGGGATTAATACCTGCATTCAAATCTCTTATATATTCATTTTTAAGAGTATCTGCATCGTATTCAGAATGACCAGTTACAAAAATCTGTTTACCATTATCAGTTGTAACAATATAAACACCTGCATCGTGGGAAGAAGCTAAAATTTTAAGTTCAGGTACTTTTTCAATATCTTCTCTTTTAACAGTAGTATTTCTTGAATGTGGTACCCAGAATTCATCATCAAAACCTCTTAAAAGAATTGACTTTTTATAATCGGCAGTATGTTTATAAACACCTGAAAGTTTCTTTTCTAACGGAAATTTATTTATGCCATAGTGGTAATAAAGACCAGCTTGAGCACCCCAACAGATGTGAAATGTACTGGTAACATGTTTTTTACTCCACTCCATTATCTCACAGAGTTCTTCCCAGTATTCAACTTCTTCAAAGTCCATTTTTTCAACCGGAGCACCAGTAATTATAAGACCATCAAATTTCTGATGTTTAACATCGTCAAAAGTCTTGTAAAAAGCAAGTAAATGTTCCTGAGAAGTATTTTTTGAAATATGTGATTTTGTGTGAATCAATTCAAATTCAACCTGTAAAGGTGAATTACCTAAAAGTCTTGAAAGTTGTGTTTCAGTTTCAATTTTTTTAGGCATTAAATTAAGAAGTAAAATTTTAAGTGGACGAATATCTTGCGTAATTGCTCTTGTATCCGTCATAACAAATATATTTTCATCTGCCAAAATATCAACAGCAGGAAGTCCGTTTGGAATTTTTATCGGCAAGATACTCACTCCCTTCGTAAATTAAAAATTAAGAATTTCGGCACCTGCAGACCCTTCAATTCCGAATTACGCATTACGCATTATGAATTATTCTCCGAGCGCTTGTTTAAGGTCGTTAATCAAATCAATAGAATTCTCAAGTCCACAAGAAAGACGAACTAAATCTGGTGAAACACCTGCTGCACGGAGTTCATCGTCATTCATCTGACGGTGTGTTGCACTTGCAGGGTGCAAGCAGCAACTTCTTGCGTCTGCAACATGAGTTTCAATAGCAATCATTTTAAGTTTTTTCATGAATTCTTCAGCAGCTTTTCTTCCGCCTTTAACACCGAAACTTACAACACCGCAAGTACCATCAGGAAGATATTTCTGTGCTAAATCGTAATACTTATCGCCTTCAAGACCTGCGTAAGTAACCCATTCAATTTTATCGCTTTCTTTTAAGAATTTTGCTACTGCAAGAGCATTTTCGCAATGTCTTTTAATACGAACATGAAGACTTTCAAGTCCTAAATTAATATAAAATGCACTTTGCGGAGATTGAACTGAACCTAAATCTCTCATAAGTTGTGCGGTTGCTTTTGTAATAAATGCGCCCTCTTTGCCGAATCTTTCAGCATAAGTTACACCGTGGTAACTGTCATCTGGTGTGCAAAGACCAGGGAATTTGTCGGCGTGTGCCATCCAGTCAAATTTACCTGAATCAACAATACAACCACCAACAGATGCACCGTGACCATCAATATATTTTGTAGTTGAATGTGTAACAATATCTGCACCCCATTCAATAGGGCGGCAGTTTACAGGTGTTGCAAATGTGTTATCTATAATAAGCGGAACACCATGTGCGTGTGCTGCTTTTGCGAATTTTTCAATATCGAGAACGGCTAAAGCAGGGTTTGCAATTGTTTCGCCAAAAACTGCCTTTGTATTTGGTTTAAATGCAGCGTTCAATTCTTCTTCAGTGCAATCTGGTGAAACAAAGGTAAATTCAATACCCATTCTTTTCATTGTAACTGCAAAAAGATTATAAGTACCACCATAAATAGCAGATGAACTAACAACGTGGTCACCATTTGATGCTAAATTGAATACAGAATAGAAAGATGCTGCCTGACCTGAACCAGTAAGCATAGCGGCACTACCGCCTTCAAGTTCTGCAATTTTTGCTGCAACTAAATCGCAGGTAGGATTCTGAAGTCTTGAGTAAAAATAACCTGTTGCTTCAAGGTCAAAAAGTTTACCCATATCTTCACTTGTATCATATTTGAAAGTTGTACTCTGTATAATAGGGATTTGTCTTGGTTCACCATTGCCTGGTGTGTACCCCCCCTGCACACATTTTGTTTCTATTTTATAATCGCTCATTTTAATATCTCCTTTCGAGCAAACAACTATTTAAGTTAATCTGTAAAAATAATACACCAATAAACTGTTCTGCCATCTCTTGAGAAAGCACCAACACCTATCTCGGTGAAATTCTCACTCAAAAATGCTTTTCTGCTTTGTAATTCACTCATCATTTTATCGTAACACTGAGCGTAACTTGTTGTCGAAACACACATTACTTTATCTGCAAAAGTATAAGAAATGCCCTTTTCATCAAGTAATGTATTGTAATATGTTTTGTTACCGCGTCTTAACGCAGTACCAGTCTGCAAAGCGAATTCCATAGCCGCCTGGTCTGCTGCAGCAGAAAGTTCATTTGAAAGCATCAATTCAGGCAATTCACCCTCGCTCTGTTTATCTCTGTAAGCATTAATAAGACCTAAAATCTCTTCTTCCTGTTTATTAAATTCATAAGTCGGCATAAATTCTCTCGCTTCAAGTTGTGCTGCAATTCTTAAAGCCAAACGTGCATCTTTTGTGGTAAGAACACCATCGCCATCTATATCTATTGCCGCAAAATCGTGCTCACCTAAAGTACTGTCATAAATACCAATAGCCTCGCACAAAATATTCCTTGCATCTGTTACGGTGACTTTACCATCATTATCAAGGTCACCATAATAACGCTTAACCTCAAAAGCAACCATAGGCAAACAAGACATAGCAATTAACACTACTACAACAAAAACTATTGCAATTTTTTTAACTGTACGCTTCATTTTACACAACTCCTTACCTATAATCACTGATTTCAGTATATAATCTAAATTATTATACTATAAAATTTTCAAAAATGCAATTACATACAGAAAAAAACTACAACAAAATATGTTGTAGTTTTTTCTTTATTTTAATACAAAGTAACTTCCTGCAACTCCAACTCGCCTCTGTAAGATGTGATTTTTATTTTTAATCTCTGTACTTCGGTTGGGGTTATTTTATGTATTCTCTTATACCCTACAATTCCGCCTTTATCAATTCGTTTGAATTTACCGTCACCGGTATCAAGATAAATTTCATATTCTTCCACATGCTGACCGTTTTTTATATGCTCCATCATAAGCACTCTGTCAAACATATCTTTCTCTTTGAATGTGAAAATAATCTCCGGCTCCAAATCATCTTTTGCAGGTTTCCATGTTTTATTTTCATCCGCATCAACAAGATTTTTAACATCATATTCTGGTGAAAGTGAACTACTTGCAGTTACTTCTGCAATACTTGAAACTTTATAATTATAAGTCTGTTTCTGTGTTTTACCAAAAGCCGTTAAAATCTGATAATCCATCTCTGCAAAACTACCGTCTTTCATTGGTGGAACACCGAGCATTAAAGCACAGTTAGCACCAACAGATTCCAAATAAAGTTTTTGTAATTTGTCTTTTGTTTTTGCAGAATATTCATCTTCTTTATGATAATACCATCTGTCACGCATTGAAACAGAAACTTCACAAGGATACCATATAAATTCAGATTCTTTTTTAATTGCTTTTCTTGAACCTAAATCCATATCATGCTTTTTCTCGCGTTTAAGATTTTTTCTCGATGGTGGTTCTTTGCTTCGTTTTATAGCTTCTTCAATGCTATAATATTTCGGCACTACACTCCACTCATTTTTACGGATTACACCCCATTCGTTACCATACCAACGAACATCAGGACCAACAAGTGCAATTACTGCATCTGGTTGACATTCTCTTACAACTTCGTAGTAACCTTCCCAATCGTATTCCTGAGTGTAACCATTTTTATTTTCTTCTGCTGCACCATCAAAACGAACATAGAAAATATCGCCGTATTTTGTAAGAACTTCTCTTAACAGTTTCTTGAAATACTCGTTATATTCTTCGCCTTTACCATAACAACTTGCGTGTCTGTCGAGTGGTGAAATTGCAATACCGAATTTAAGACCTTGTCTTTCACATTCTTCTGAAAGCATTGCTA
>CALAEU010000200.1 GCA_937891215.1 uncultured Clostridia bacterium | reverse complement strand
CACGGAGATAGTCGAAGCCCATTTCGTTATTAGTACCGAAAGTAATGTCAGCATTATATGCTTCTTTTCTTTCGTTATTATCTTTTTCGTGAATAATAAGACCAACAGAAAGTCCCATAAATCTGTAAAGTTTACCCATCCACTCAGAGTCACGCTTTGCAAGGTAATCGTTTACAGTAACAATGTGAACACCTTCACCAGAAAGTGCATTTAAGTAAGCAGGTAAAGTAGCAACCAAAGTTTTACCTTCACCGGTTCTCATTTCTGCAATTCTGCCTTGGTGGAGAATGATACCACCTAAAATCTGAACAGGGTAGTGCTTCATATTAAGTACACGGGTTGCCGCTTCTCTACAAGCCGCAAATGCTTCTGGCAAAATATCATCAAGTGTTTCGCCGTTGTTAAGACGCTCTTTGAATTCAGGTGTTTTTGCCTGAAGTTCACTGTCAGTAAGTTTAGAGTATTCTTCTTCTAAATTAAGAACCTTATCTTTAAGACCAGAAATTCTTTTGATTTCTTTTGTTGAGTAATCCCCAAAAAGTTTTTTGAAAAAAGACATTTTCATTAGACCTTTCTTTTTTAAATTTCAAAATAATTACTGAACATTATATCACAATACATATTATATTGCAAATGTTTTGTTGTAGTTTATTATTTATTTACAATTTGTAGAGTTTTTGGTAGTATATTGATAATATTAATGCTGAATGCTGAGTGCTAAGTGCTGATTTAACAGAAGCGTTTCCATAACTCAGCATTCAGCACTCAGCACTTTTTTAAAGTTTCTTGCAACAAATTTAAACTTACAACACTCATATAGTTAGAGAGTAAAAGGGGCGTGAGAAAAATGGATATATCCTTTTTAGTAAAAAAAGCAAAAGACCGTGATATTACTGCGTTTTCAGAATTGTATTCTTTTTATAGTGAAGATATGTATCGTTTTGCACTTTATATGCTGAATTCAAAAGAAGATGCTGAAGATGCGGTTCAGGAAACAGTTATAACTGCATTTAAATCAATTGGTAATTTAAGGGACGACACTCTTTTTAAATCGTGGCTTTTTAAAATACTCTCTAATCAATGTAAAAGCCAACTTAAAAAGAATAAGAAAAGCCCTGATTTATTACCTGAGGATGACTACATATTTTTAATTGAAGATGAAAGTACAGAGTCTTCTTTTAACAGTATTGAACTGGTTGAAGCGTTAAAATCATTAACGCCACCGGACGCACAAATTATTTTACTCTCTATAATCGGCGGATTTAAAAGTGAAGAACTTTCAAAGATTTATAATCTTGCTCCGTCAACAATCCGTTCAAAGCAAAAAAGAGCACTTGAAAAATTAAGAAAGGTATTAGGGTGAGTTTATGAAAAATGAAGAAATCAATAAAAACGAAATCAGCACCGAAGAAGTTTTAACTACAAAGGAACTTTCAGAATTAAACGAAACTCTTAAAAATAATGAAAATATAGAATTACCAGAAAATCTTAGCAAAGAAAACATTAAAGATTTGCTTAAAAAAGAAGTGAATAAATTAGAAATTCTCGAAAAAGAAACAGAGAATTTAAAGAAAGAAAATAAATCTCTCTTTAAAAAAATGATAGCAGTTGCGGCAGTTTTTGCAATTGTTGTTACAAGTGTATTTATTGCAAAACCGTGGCAACATTTTATGTATGTTGGTGGTCCGCACGACGCACAGAAGCCTGACGACGAACAGAATATAGTAGTTGAAGACTATTCTGAAATTGAAAACTTGTTTTTGGGTTATCAGAAAAATTACCAGAAAATGCAGAAGTTGAATTATGCAATAGATATGTTCGGTTCAATTGGCGCTACAAAAGATGAACTTGCTATAGAAGATAGTATGAACACTGGTGCAGTACCTGGTGGAGCCATGGATTCTGAAGCACTTACAGATGATTATTTTGAACTTAAAGAGTATACAAGTAGTTCTACAACAAGAGAAGAGCATGGTGAAACAAATGAGCAGGTGAAGGGTGTAAACGAAGCTGATATTATTAAAAATGATGGTAAATTTCTTTATGTTGTACCATCACAAAAATCTTTCTGGGAGTATAAAAACTTTTTGGATTATAAATATAAATACAACGAAAAGCTTGAAGCAACAACAGGTGTTGCGGGTGAAGACAGTATTTATATTACATCAGGCTATGACCCGAATGAAGAACTTTATAAAAATATGACAGAAGAAGATTTTATAAATAAAATTTTCATTGTCGAAACAGGCAAAAACGGTGGTTTAACTGAAAAAAGTGAAATAAAAATCGGTAAACACGAAAACGAAAAAATTGAATATTCAGAAGTCAAAGAAATTTTTGTGGATAACGAGAGACTTATTGCAATTGTTGACTGTTATTCTTACTATGGTGAAGAAGACAGGGAAGAATCAGAAAATAAATCAGTATATCGCTATAATAATTACAAAATGATTACTTGTGCTGTTTCTTTTAACATTAGCAATAAAGAAAAACCGGTTGAAGAATGGCGTGTTTATCAGGATGGTGATTACCTTTCTGCAAGAAAAATCGGTAATAAAATAGTGCTTATTTCTAACTACAATGTTCCACTTTATTTCGATAACATAAAAATTACAGATTACTGTGTACCAGAGGTTTATTGTGGTGAAACTGCTTGCAGAATTCCGTCTGATGACATTTGTGTAATGGGCGAAGTAAAAGACAGTTCTTATGTAGTTGTTTCTACACTTGATGCAACAAATTATAAAGAAACATTCAACTCAACTGCGGTTTTAGGCGGTGGCGAAAATGTTTACTGCACACAAAATAATCTTTATGTAACAAGTGGTAGATTTGAAGAAACAATTTCTTCAAAAGACGGAGCAGTAGCAGAAATATTTATGATTGACGACTCTGCACTTTACTCAACCGAAATTTTAAAATTCGATATTTCAGGTGACAAAATAGAGTATAAAACAAAAGGTAAAGTACCTGGTACTGCCCTTAATCAATTCAGCGTTGATGAATATAACGGATATTTAAGAATTGCTACAACTAACGGTAGTTTTGAAAGTGCGAAAAACAACCTTTATGTGCTAGACAATGAAATGGTAATTGTAGGTATGATTGAAGGTCTTGCAAAGGGCGAAACAATTAAATCTGTTCGTTTTATGGGTGATACAGGTTATGTGGTAACTTTTGAACAGACAGACCCACTCTTTGTAATAGATTTAAAAAATCCAGAAAAACCAGAGGTTTTAGGAGAACTTAAAATACCGGGATTTTCAAATTACCTTCACCCTGTTACAGAAAATTATCTTTTAGGTATTGGTGTGAATGGTGACGAAGATGGTGCAAAAAACGGAATGAAAGTTTCACTCTTTGATGTGAGCGACAAGAAAAATCCGAAAGAGGTTGCAAAATTTGAGGTGCAACCACAGGAGAACGGTGATAATCTCTGGGGATATTTAGATTGTTCTGCATTCTATGACCATAAGGCAGTTTGTTGGGATTCTAAAAATCTTACAATGTACATTCCATACAGAGTGACTACAGAGTATATGCACACAGAAGATAACAGTTACCGTTCAGAGTTTTATAAAACTGATAATGTTATAGCTTTACAGGTAAATACAACAAAAGGCGAGCTTAAAAAACTCAATAATTATGTTGTAGAAAAAAGTGATGATTATGGATATTATAAGCCAGTAAACAGAGTGACCTACATCGGGGAAACAATTTACAGTTATTCACAGGATGGTAGCGAAATTTGTTCATTTAACAAGACGAATGCAGAGAAACTCAACACAATTACTTTGAATTGACGAATAAAAGAGCGAGTGTTACGAATAGCGACACTCGCTTTTTGTTGATTTTGCTTATTGTTTATTTGAATTGTTAGTGTTATAATGATTTTTGTGGTAGTATGTGCGAATAAGTACATTCATTAAAATATTGTTAAAGGAGAAAAAGAAATGAAAAAAGTATTATCACTTTTATTGGCATTAGTTTTTGTTGTTGCAGCATTTCCTGTTACAATAGCCTCTGCGGCAGATGTTATTGAAATCAGTGATGCGGCACAATTAGCGGCAATTGGTATTAATGATAACTATCCACTCAATGGTAGTTACAAACTTACAAAAAGTATCAGTTTGAGTGGCTATGACAGTTGGACACCAATTGGTCAGTCAAGTGCCTTTTCAGGTACATTTGAAGGTAATGGTAAAACAATTTCAGGTTTGAAAGTTAACACAAGCGGTACTTACGCAGGACTTTTTGGTCAGGTTTCGGGTACTATTAAAAACCTTACAGTTACAGGTAGTGTTACATTAAATGCTACTTCAAGCAGTGCAACAAGCGTTTACGCAGGTATCCTTGCAGGTAATGTAAGCGGTTGGTTTGCTACAATTGACAGTTGTTCAACTTCTGGTGAAGTTTCTGCTACATTAAATTGTACCGCAAGTTGGGGATTTGGTTCTGCAAATGTATATGCAGGTGGTGTTGTAGGTAACAACAGTTCAATGATTGGTTCAGAAATTCTTTCTCACAAATCAGGTACTGTAACTGCAACTTATTCAGGAAGTAATGTCAGCGGTAATGCTTTCGCTGGTGGTATTGCTGGTAAAGCAACAGGCAGTCTTGTAGACTGTTATAACAAAGCAGATGTAAATTCATCAACATCTAAAGGTTCATCTTATGCAGGTGGTCTTGCAGGTCAGTGTGGTGCAACAGAAACATCTTATAACACAGGTACAATTACCGCAGGTACATACACTGGTGGTATTGCAGGTTATACAAGCGGTTCTTCTAAAAACTGCTATTATTTAAGCGGTAGTGCTTCACAAGGTTTTGGTGGTAGCAGTAATAGTTCAACACCTACTGCAACAAGCAAAAAATCTTCTGATATGACAGGAACAAAATTAACAGGTTTCAATTTCGATGATGTCTGGGAAAGTTCTATTTTCTCTGCACCAAACCACTACACAGTAAATGAAGTTATTACTGGTAGTGTAAGTGTTTTGGGAAACTTCCAGGTTGGCGAAAAACTTACTGCAGATATGAGTAAGGTTACACCGGAAAAAGCACACAATGGTACTATTAAATATGTTAAATATCAATGGGAAGCTGGTACAAAGGACAGCGAAGGCAATATTACTTATGAAAAAATAAGCGGTGCTACTGGTAATACATACACAATTGTGGCTTCTGATATGGGTAAATATATCCGTCTTGTAGTTCGTGGTCGTTTTACTTATGGCGGTAAACTTGAAAGTAAAGAATCTTTAGTTACAGCAGCAGTTCCAAAGAATGTTAAAGTAGAAAATACTGATAACGGTATTAAAGTTACATGGGATAAAATCTCAGGTGCTTCACAGTACACAATTTACAGAAGCGTTTACACTGATAACTGGTTGTTTGGTGGCAGTTTTGGTTCTTACAGTTCAGTAGGCACTGCTACAACAAACAGTTATACAGATTCATCTGTTACCAATAATACAAAATATAAATATAAAGTTACAGTTACTATGAATGGTACAGAAAGTGACCAGTCACAGGAGTCTGCAGAAATTACAGCGTCACTTCCTTGTCAGCATACATGGGATAGTGGTAAAGAAACTACTAAAGCTACTTGTACAGAGGCTGGTGTAAAAACTTACACTTGCTCAGCTTGTAAAGCTACAAGAACAGAAACAATTCCTGCAAAAGGTCATAATTACACAACAGAAACAGTAACAAAAAAAGCAACTTGTACTGAAGCTGGTGAAAAGAGTTTCTACTGCACAAGTTGCTGGACACAAGTAAAAGAAAGCATTCCGGCATTAGGTCATAGTTACGATTCAGGTGTAGTAACAACTCCTGCAACTTGTGAAAATACAGGCGTGAAAACATTTACTTGTGCGAATTGTAAAGGTACAAAAACTGAAACAATCAAAGCATTAGGGCACAACTATGATTCAGGTGTAGTTACAATACAACCGACTTGCGAAACCGCAGGAACAAAAACATTTACCTGTGCGAATTGTAAAGGTACTTTAACTGAAACAATTAAAGCAACAGGTCATAAATTCTCAAATGCAACAGTCACAAAACAACCAACTTGTGAAGATACTGGTATTAAAACTGGTACTTGTACAGTTTGTAAAAAAACAACTGACGAGAAAATTCCTGCATTAGGTCACGATTTCTCAGGTGATTATGTAATTGACAAACAACCTACTTATGATACAACTGGTGAAAAATCAAAATATTGTAATCGTTGTGGTGTAAGAGGTCAAATTACTTCTATTCCAAAATTAGAAAGATTGTTGCCACCACAAATAACATCTTTTGACTCTACTGAACAAGGGCTTAAGTTCTCTTGGAGTGCAGTTGCAGGGGCTTCTGGTTACGCAATATTTAAACTTGAAGATGGTATATATAAAACCAAGCAAGTAGTAACAGCACAAACAAGAACATTTACCGATACAGATGTAGTTGCTGGTCAGACTTACTGTTATGCAGTAGCTTCAATGGATTCGTTTGGCAATATCAGTGTATATAGTGAAATAGCACTTACTTATAATTTTAAATCTGTTACATCTTTAGCTACGCCAACTGTTAAAACAGAGAATACTGCAAAAGGTATTAAAGTTTTATGGAATAGTATAGAAGATGCGGAAAGTTATATAGTTTACCGAAGAGTTTATAATGGCTCAACAAAAAAATATTCTAATTGGTCAAGAATTAAGTCCGGATATACAGGTACATCTTTAATAGATACAACTGTAAAACCAGGAACGCTTTATAGTTATACAGTAAGAGCTATAAATGGTAGCGTACAAAGTAAATATGTTGCAACAAAAGGTTTAAGATATAATTTAGCACCAACCGTAAAAGTTGCAAATGTAAGTAATGGTGTAAAAGTAACATGGACTACTATTGCAAATGCTGAAGGTTATACAGTTTATTCTTCAACTTATGATACAAAAGCAAAAAAATGGTCTAGTTGGAAAAATCGCGGTAATGCTGGAGCAAGTACAACTTCTTGGACCGATAAGAATGTAAAGAGTGGTACATATTATAAGTACACAGTAAGACCATTTGTTAATGGTTATAGAGGAGATTATAATAAATCAGGGGTTAAAACCTTCTTCCTTACACAACCAACAGTTAAGTTTACAAACACAGCTTCAGGTATTAAAATTAGTTGGAATAAAATAGCTGGTGCTAAAAATTATACAGTTTACAGAGCTGAATATGTAAATGGCAAATGGTCAAATTGGAAGAATGTTGGTACTTGTGGTAACAATGTATTCTCTTGTGTAGATAAAGGTGCTAAGAGCGGTGTTAAATATCGTTACACAGTAAGAGCTATATATAATGATTATAGAAGTAGCTTTGTAACTCCAACTGGTCTTATGTTCCTCTCACAACCATCTGTTTCAGTAGCAAAAGCATCTAATGGAATTAAAGTTACTTGGGGCAGAGTTGATGGTTCAACAAGCTATATAATTTACAGATCAGAGTATAATTCAAAAACGAAAAAATGGTCTAGTTGGAGTAATTTAGGCTCTCAGAAATCTGTGGGTTATACAGATAAAACTGCAAAAAGTGGTGTTACATATAAATACACAGTTCGTGCAGTTAATGGCAGTTCAAAGAGTGCTTATACTGCAAGCAGCAGTGTGAAACGCTGATTTAATTCGGAATTGTCGGAAACGCTTAGCGTTTGACTATAATTATATTTGAATAAAAAATAGTTTATCCTATCATTTTTTGTTGGTACTGAAATCAACTTTAAATGATAGGATAATTCATTTTTATTTTTATTGATATTTAAATTTTATAGCGTCGCAGACCCTTCCATTCTGAATTAGCAGAATTCTAATAACTCCATTGGGTCGTTCAATAAATATGTCGCACCAGCCTTAGTTAATTCTTCTGCTTCTCCTAACCCGAAAAGAGCTCCTGCAGATTCTAAATTAGTTGCTTTTGCGCCATCAATATCATAAAATCTGTCGCCAATCATAAGGCATTTTTCTTTTGGGGGATATTGAAAATATTTTAAAACATTATTAATTAAATCTTCTTTGCTTGAATGTGTTTTGTCAAAACTTTCTGCTGAAACATAATCGTAATAATCATAAATACCAAGATGTTTTGAGATTTCGTCAACAAACTGTTTGGGTTTAGATGATGCAATAGCAATTTTTTTGCCTTTTTCCTTTAATGCTTTAAGCATCTCTGGTACGCCTTCATACACAATTGATTCAGCGCATCCTTTAACTCTGTAACGTTCTCTGTATTTTGCTATAAGCCAGTTCGCTTCATCATCACTTACATTGTAGGTGTGTTTAAAACCATCAAAAAGAGGTGGGCCTATAAAATAGCGGAGCTTTTCTCTGTCGTTTTCTTCAATTCCGAATTCTTTTAAAGCATAAATAATGGAATTGTAAATACCTTCAGTTGAGTCAACTAAAGTACCATCGAAATCAAAAATATAGTATTCGTATTCCTTCAATTTAATCACCTCTATTATTTTACTTGTATTTTTTTGAAATGTAAAGAGTATTTATAAATTTTAATCTTTTATTGAAAATGAAAATAATTTGTAGTATTATATATGTTATCTATTTTTTGATTGGAGTAATGAAAATGCCTTGTGAATTAAAATCACAAATCAAATTGATTATAGAAAAATATGATAATCCATCTGAGAGTCTTATTGCTATTTTGCAGGAAGTTCAGGCATTTGTTGGATATATCTCGGAAGAAAGTGTAAAATGTATAACCGAAATAACGGGTATTGCAAGCAGTAGAATCTTAGGTGTTGCATCCTTTTATGCAGGTTTCCGTCTTAAACCTATTGGTAAATATAGAATCATGGTGTGTATGGGTACGGCCTGTCACGTTAATGGTGGCGAAAGAGTTGCCGATACATTAAGAAGAACTTTAGGTATTGAAGCAGGGGATATTACAGAAGACGGACTTTTCTCGTGGGAAGAAGTTGCGTGTCTTGGTTGTTGTAGTATTTCACCTGCCATGATGATAAATGACACTGCCTATGGTAAATTAACAAGTGAAAAGGTAGTAGAAATATTAGAGTCTATAAAAGAACAGGAGGCAATAAAATGAGATTTTTATTAGGTTATGGCTCATGTGGTATTGCTTCTGGTGCGGATTTTGTTCTTGAAGGACTTAACGAAGTATTAAAAGATACCCAGTATTCAGTTGAAAAAGTCGGTTGTAATGGTCTTTGTTTTGCAGAACCTATTGTTGAAATTATTGATAATAATGGCAACAGTACACTTTACGGAAGGCTTAACAAAGAAAGTGCAAAAACTCTTGCACAAAGCGTTTTAAAAGGAGAATTACAAGAAGATAATAAATTTACAGATGCTGAACTTAATTTCCTTAACAGTCAAAAAAGAATAGTTCTTTCTGGTTGTGGTAAAGTGAACCCTGAAAGTATAGACTCATACATTTCTATGGGTGGTTACAATGCATTCAGAAAAGCATTAGAAATGGGTTCTGACAAAATAATTGAAGAAATTAAAATTTCAGGACTTCGTGGCCGTGGTGGCGCAGGTTTCCCGACACATTTTAAATGGCAGTCTGCAAAAAATTCACAGTCAGACCAGAAATATGTTGTTTGTAATGCAGACGAGGGCGACCCAGGTGCATTTATGGACAGAGCAGTTTTAGAGGGTGACCCACACAGAGTTCTTGAAGGTATGATGATTGCAGGTGTTGCTATTGGTGCATCACAGGGTATTATATATGTTCGTGCAGAATATCCATTAGCAGTTAAAAGATTGCAATTAGCAATAAATGAGTTGAGAGAAAAGAATCTTTTAGGTGAAAATATTTTAAATAGTGGATTCGATTTCGATTTTTCAATAATGATGGGCGCAGGTGCATTCGTTTGTGGTGAAGAAACTGCACTTTTAGCATCTTTAGGTGGCAACAGAGGTATGCCTGTTACAAAACCACCATTCCCTGCACAAAAAGGTTTTAGAAAGCAACCAACCAATATTAATAATGTTGAAACATTTGCAAATGTTTCATGGATTATTGAAAACGGCGGTAGTGCTTTCGCAGAAATGGGTACAGAAAACAGTAAAGGTACTAAAGTATTCGCGTTAGCAGGCAGAGTAAAACGCGGTGGTCTTGTTGAAGTACCTATGGGTATTACTATTGAAAAAATCGTGTTTGACATCTGCGGTGGTATTATAAACGATGCAGATGTAAAAGCGGTACAGATGGGTGGCCCGTCAGGCGGTTGTATTCCTAAAAATATGTTGGATACACCAATTGATTACGAAAGTATCGCGAAAACAGGTGCTATTATGGGTTCTGGTGGTATGGTCGTTATGGACGAAAATACCTGTATGGTAGATATGGCAAAATTCTTTATGGATTTTACAAGTAAAGAAAGTTGTGGTAAATGTGTACCTTGCAGAATCGGTACTACACGTATGCTTGAAATACTCGAAAGAATAGTTGACGGAAAAGGTACCGAGAGTGATATTGATACACTGATGGAATTAGCAGAGAGTATTAAAACAGGTGCACTTTGTGGTCTTGGCAATTCTGCGCCAAACCCTGTGCTTACTACTATTAAATATTTCAAAGATGAATATCTTGCACACATAAACGAGAAAAAATGTCCTGCAAAAAAATGCACAGCACTTATAAGTTACACAATTGATGAATCACTTTGTAAAGGTTGTTCACTTTGTAGTAAGAAATGTCCTAACAACGCAATAAGTGGTGAAGTTAAAAAACTATTTAATATAAATAGTGAATTATGTATCCGATGCGGTCAGTGTATTGCGACTTGTAAATTCGGGGCAATCAAAATAGAAAGTGGGGTAAAATAATGAGTATTGTTAATATTTTTATTAACGGTAAAGAGTGTAAAGGAGATACAGAAAAAACTCTTTTAGATAATATACTTGATAACGGAATAAACTTACCTCACCTTTGTCATAACCCTGAGATAGAAAGTTATGGCGGTTGTGGTCTTTGTCTTGTAATGGTTGAGGGAATAAACAAGCCACTTCGTGCATGTTCAACTACTGTTACAGAAGGTATGAAAGTTACTACAAATACAGAAACACTTGAAAAAAGCAGAAAAGTTTCACTTTCTTTAATTCTTTCTGACCATAGCGGTGATTGCAAAGCACCTTGTTTTAAAGCGTGTCCTACTCATCAGGATATTCAGGCTTATGTTGGTCTTATTGCAAATGGTGAAACAGAAGAAGCAATAAAAATAATAAAAAAAGATAATCCGCTTCCTCGTTCAATAGGCAGGGTGTGTCCACACCCTTGTGAAGATGCTTGCAGAAGAAATCATCTTGAAGGTGCAGTTTCTATATGTTCACTTAAACGCTTTGCGGGTGATGAATACAGCGACTATATTCCTGAGTGTGAAGAGAAAAACGGGAAAAAAGTTGCAGTAGTCGGTGGTGGGCCAGCAGGCCTTTCTTGTGCATATTTCTTGCTTTTAAAAGGATATAGTGTAGAAGTTTTTGAAGCAGAGAAAAAAGCGGGTGGTATGTTACGCTTTGGTATTCCTGCTTACAGACTTCCTAAAGATGTTTTAGACAAAGAAATTGAAAATATTGAAAAAATGGGTGCTCGTTTTAATTACAATAAAAAATTGGGCAGAGATTTTACTATTGAAAGTTTAAAAGCAGAATATGACGCAGTTTTTGTTGCAACTGGTGCTTGGAAAAGCAGCTCGCTTCGTTGTGATGGAGATAACGCAAGTGGTGTTATCGGCGGTATAGATATGCTTTATAAGGTTGCTAATGGTGAAAATGTTGACCTAGGTAAAAATGTTGCGGTAGTCGGCGGTGGTAACACTGCTATTGACGCAGTAAGAACTGCAGTTCGTCTCGGTGCAGAAAATGTTACTCTTATTTACAGAAGAACTGAAAGTGAAATGCCTGCGGAAAAAGATGAAATTAAAGATGCAAAAGAAGAAGGCGTTAATTTTAAATTTCTTGTTGCACCACTTAATGTTGTAACAGAGAATGGTAAAGTCAAAGGTATAAATCTTCAGAAAATGGAACTCGGTGAACCAGATGCAAGTGGAAGAAGAAGTCCTGTTGCAATAGAGGGCGAAACAGAGATTCTTTATTGTGATACTATTATTTCTGCAATTGGTCAGCAAGTAGTTTCAGAAGATGTAAAAGAACTTGAACTTACTAAAAAGGGTACAGTTTCAGCAGACGAATGTTCATTTAAAACATCTGTTGACGGAGTTTTTGCAGCAGGTGATGTTATAAACAAAGGCCCTGATATTGCAGTAAGAGCAATTGCTGGTGGTAAAAATGCCGCTAGAAGTATTGATTGCTATCTTAACGGAATAGATTTTACATCTGAATTACCACAATATGCAGAAAATAAAGATTTTGATGCAGAAACTTTGTGTGGTACAGCAAAACAAGACAGAGTAAAAATATCTCTTGAAAATGCAAATATAAGAAAGAATAATTTGCTGAATCAAAGAAGCAGCATGGAAAAAGAAGTTTCGGAGGTTGAAGCAAATCTGAAACGATGTAGGGAAGAATTGAGCCACCAACAGGGACAGTTAAAAACCTTGCATTTAAGACAGGAAACTGTCGCAAAAGAGTTGGAAGAACTCATAGGAGAAGAACCATGGCTTCAGGAAATCACGGACATAGTCGGTAAAACGCAAGCGTTGGATGAGAAATTGAAAGAAGAAACTGATTTGCGTAAAAATTTAGAGAAA
>CALAEU010000199.1 GCA_937891215.1 uncultured Clostridia bacterium | reverse complement strand
CCACAAAAACAAAACACAAGGCAAAGTGCAAACAGAGTAAAGATGCCAAATGATTACCTTGACGAATTAAAAAATTTCGCTTCAACTTCTTCGTATTTTGAAGAAAGTGAACCCCGACAACAACCACACGAGCATTCAGAAAACTCTGAAAGAACAAAAAACACAACAAATCAGCAAAACTCACAAAAAGATAATGTAAAAAATATTCTCAGCGACTTGAATCTTGACAGCGACAAAGCATTGATATTATCCTTAATTCTCTTGCTTACAGAAGAAAAGGCGGATGAGATGCTTATACTCGCACTGCTATATATTTTGAGTTAAAAATTGAGAATTGAAAGTTGAAAATTTTGGAAGTCCTGCGGACTTGATTATAATTTGACATAAATAAAATTACTACATTCTATCATTTAAGGTCGGTTTTAACACCGATTTAAAATAATAGAATGTAGTTATTTTTACAATTTATAATTGCGTCGCCAATTCCGAATTACGCATTACGCATTCCGAATTAACTTGTGTATTTCTCCGCCTGAAGATTAAACATATAAGCATAGTCGCCGTTTTTACTCATTAGTTCTTCATGAGTACCAATTTCTGCAACTTTGCCGTTTTCAAGCATTATAATTCTGTCTGCATTGACAGTTGTTGAAAGTCTGTGAGAAATAATTATAACTGTTTTTTCTTTTGCAGAATCCATTATATTTTTATTAAGTTCATATTCTGAAATCGGGTCAAGGTTTGCAGATGGTTCATCAAGAATTATGTAAGGGCAATTTTTATAAAATACCCTTGCAATAGCAATTTTCTGCTGTTCACCACCGGAAAGCATTAAACCGTTTTCATCAAATTCTTTTAAAAGAATTGTTTCTGTGCCTTTCGGTAATTCTTTTGTAAAACCTGCAAGTTTTAGTGCTTCTAAAACTCTTTTCTCGTCATAATCTTTACTTAAAGCAACATTTTCACCGACAGTCGCAGAGAAAATCTGAAAATCCTGAAAAACTGCCGCAAAGCGATTTCTGTGAGACTCTACAGTTTCTTCTCTTATATCTCTACCGCCGATTTTAATGCTACCATCTTTGACATCATAAAGTCTTAAAAGAAGATTTGTAAGCGTAGTTTTACCGGCACCGTTAAAGCCGACAAGTGCGATTTTTTCGTAAGGCTTTATCTCGAATGAAACTCCATCCAAAGAGTCTTTTTCATTACCTGTATATGAGAACTTAATATTATCCACTGAAATTGTTTCAGGTTCTTTACATTCTGCAATATGCTCACCGTCAAGAATTTCGTTTTGTGTTGCTAAAAATTCTCTTTGCTTATCAATCATCTTTGAGCGTTCAGAAAACTGTTTTACCGCATGAACAATTATATACATTAAACTCGAACCAACTTGCATTACACCATTAAAGGTAGCAACAAAACCACCTATTGTCAGTTCATTTTCAACAAGTATTTTATACCCAAAGTAAACAGGAAGAACAAGCATAAAGGCTACATTATAAATTGTTGCACTTTCAAAAAACCACAATAAATTCAGTTTCGTTTTATATTTTTTCTCATTTTCAACAATTACATCTGCTTGCTTATTAAATCTGTCAGTTAAAAGTGTCGAAATTTTACTAATTCTTATTTCTCCTGCATATTCAGGAAGATAAAACACCCTTGCAAAATAATCGCCTTTTCGATGCAATTCTGTTCTTTTTTCGCGATATTCATAATGCAACTTACTTGCGTATTTATTTATTGGTAAACAAATCAGCGTTACCAAAACCACGACAACAAGTGCCACTGGATCAATAGTTAAAAGAATTGATGCTATAGTCAAAAATGCAATGACTTCACCAACATAACTCTTAACAGTATTTAACATATAACGGATATTATCTGATGAATTTTCAATTGACAAAATGAAATCAGCATAATATTCAGGGCTATCATATTTCGCCATATCTATTGAAGCTGCTTTTTCATAAAGTCTTGACTGAAGTTTTAAATCAAGTTTTTCTCGTTCCCTATGTACAAACAATTCAAAAAATAAAGCGTTGACAGTTTCACCGAACACCAATACACCTAATATCAGACCGATACCTAACAATATTTTTTTAGGATCGCCACCATTGGCGACTTCATCTATAACATATTTAAGACCTATTATTGACACTATCCTACCCGGCAAGGTACATAATGTATGCATTATAATTTCACCGATAACAAGCCCTGGTGAAATTTTAAACATAACTTTTAAAAGATAGAATACGTTAGATATTGTGCTGTGATTTGTTTTAGTATTATTTGTTTTTTTCATATATATTACAAAACTCACAATTCCTACCAGCAAATATACCGGAATAAATGCCGCAAAAACTTTAATGGATTGCATTTTCTGCATCTTATTAAACGTCTCTTCTGTCGAAAATAGTGTCATCAGAACCATCACCGAACAATTGTTATTAATCATATGTGCAAAAGATGCAGGATAAATAGATTTCGTCCGCTCCGTCAGTAAGGTTAAAAATGCATTCATGGCTGTGCACATCAGACACATCGCTCCGATTCCGAGCCACGGGTAGAACGGATAATCCACTCCGAAATTATGACCGGCTATAGTAAGCGGTGCGTGCCAAAGTCCCCAGAGAATACCTCCGACAAGAATTGCCATCGGCTTACTCATTAACAGTTCAAGTTTCGGGCCGAGATACCCTCTCCATCCCCACTCTTCACCGAACGCCGGAAAGAAAACAATAATCGAAAAAGCAAGCTGCAGTACAAATCCTGCCAGTTTTGTACTCATATCTTCCCCCGGAAACATTTCCGTCAAAGGAACATCCCCGAAAAACAATTTCCAAACGAGAAACATTCCAAACACTGCCTCAAGTAATTTCACTCCTACAGATGCCAGATAGTATTTCCCGTTCCCGCGCAGGTTTAAAGCCAAATATGAGTTTTCCATGCCCTCCTTCGTAATCCATCTGGTCAATAGATTGGCAAC
>CALAEU010000198.1 GCA_937891215.1 uncultured Clostridia bacterium | reverse complement strand
TCCCTGTTGACACCGTATCGGATTCCTTTGGAGGGAAGCCCTCCGTGACGGCCAGGTAGGTTTTTTTGATCTGGTGGGCTTTCATGGCCTTGCAGAGGATTCCTGCGGCGTATTGGTTCTTGGCAAGGGTGATGATCCCGCTGGTATTTCGATCCAAGCGGCTTACCGGACGGAAGACGAAGGGTTCGCCCCGCTGTTCGAACAGCCAGGTCAAACCGTTGGCCAGAGTATCGCCGTTATGCCCTGCGGAGGGATGGGTGGGCATATTGGGCGGTTTATCCACGATGAGCAGGTCGTCGTCCTCGTAGAGAATGGTAAAGGGCAGCTCCACCGGCGGAAAAGCCTCCTGGGGAACGGAGTCGTCAACGTCAACCCGCAGAAGGTCGCCGGCGCGTAGGATATAACGCACCGTGACATGGTTTCCGTTGACGGTGACACCTCCACCAATGACATGGTCACGGTGCTGGCCAACGGTCTGGCAGGCAACCATGAGATCATCGGCGAGGGCGAGGCTTTCAACATCTTTATGAAGGCTCTGAACACCGTAACCATCGCCCTGTGCCGGAAGATTGCCGGTGACGGCGAAGGCGCCACCAAGCTCCTGGAGTGCAAGGTTACCGGCGCAGCAGACCTGCCCAACGCCAAGATCGTTGCCAAGAGCGTCATCTGCTCCAGCCTGCTGAAGGCTGCCATGTTCGGCGCCGATGCCAACTGGGGCCGCGTGCTGTGCGCCATGGGCTATTCCGGGGAAGAATTTGACCCGGAAAAGGTTTCCGTCTGGTTTGAAAGCAAGGCGGGCAGCATTCTCGTGTGCAAGGACGGCAAGGGGCTTGCCTTTGACGAGGATTTGGCCAAAACCATCCTCACCGAGCATGACGTGGTCATCAAGATTGCCATGAACGAGGGCGCGGCCGCCTGCACCTGCTGGGGCTGCGATATCACCTACGACTACATCAAGATCAATGGAGATTACAGAACATGATAGATAAAAATGTTACAAATTTAGACAGAGCAGAAATTCTTACACAGGCGTTGCCATATATACAGAAATATCACGATAAAATTGTAGTAGTTAAATATGGCGGTAATGCTATGGTGAGCGAAGAATTAAAACAGCAGGTTATGGAAGATATAGTTCTTCTTCACCTTATAGGTGTAAAAGTTGTTTTAGTACACGGTGGCGGACCTGAAATTACAGAAACACTTAATAAAATCGGTAAAGAAAGTTTGTTTGTTGATGGTCTTCGTGTTACCGACAAAGAAACTGCAGATGTGGTACAAATGGTGCTTGCAGGTAAAATAAATAAGTCTCTTGTTAATCTTATTCAGATAAAAGGTGGCAAGGCTATTGGCATTTCAGGTCTTGATGGTCATATGATTGAGGCAGAAGTCAAAGACGAAAGATTAGGATTTGTCGGCAGAATTACAAAAGTAGATGTTACTCCTGTTTTAGATGTTCTTGAAAAGGGTTATATTCCTGTTGTTTCGACTGTTGGTTGTGACAATGAGGGTAATGTTTATAACATAAATGCAGATACTGCCGCATCTTACATAGCAGGTGCTATGAATGCAACAAGACTTATTTCTATGACAGATATTGCTGGTGTTTTAAAAGATAAAGACGATCCGAATTCTATTATTAAATGCATCAATATTGAAGATGCACAGAAATTATTCCAGGAAGGCGTCATTTCAGGTGGAATGATTCCTAAGGTTGAATGTTGCATAGATGCAATAAGAAAAGGCGTAGAAAAAGTAATTATAATGGATGGTAGAATTCCACACTCAATTCTTATAGAGTTGTTGACAGATGAGGGTGCTGGTACAATGGTTACCGAAGAATATGATGACGAAAGATAAGGGGATAAAAATGAGCGTTAAGGAGAAAGATAAATATTACATTGCCAATACTTACGGAAGATTTCCTATTGAGATAGTTTCTGGTAAAGGTTCAACAGTTGTTGACGAAAATGGTAAAGAATATATTGATATGGGTAGCGGTATTGCGGTTAATATTTTTGGTATGTGTGACGAAGAATGGGTAAGTGCAGTGGCAAAACAACTTACTGTTTGTCAACACACATCAAACCTTTATTATTCAGAGCCTTGTGTGAAACTTGCAGAACTTCTTTGCGAAAAAACAGGAATGAAAAAAGTCTTTTTTGGTAATTCTGGTGCAGAAGCGAACGAAGGAGCAATTAAAACTGCAAGAAAATACGCATTCGAGAAAAAAGGCAAAGATTATTATAAAATTTTAACTTTAAACAACAGTTTCCATGGCAGAACAATCACAACTCTTGCGGCAACAGGTCAGGATGTTTTTCATAATGACTTCTTACCGCTTACAGATGGTTTTGTTTATACAGATGCCAATGATGTTGAAATGCTCAGAAAGACAGTAGCAGAAAATAAATTAGCGGCAATTATGTTTGAAACTGTTCAGGGTGAGGGTGGTGTAGTGCCACTTACAAAAGAATTCGTTACCGAAATCAAAGAAATATGTGAAAAAGAAGATATTTTAATGATTGTTGACGAAGTTCAGACCGGTAACGGCAGAACCGGTAAACTTTACGGATATATGCATTACGGAATTACACCTGACATTGTTACGACTGCAAAAGGTTTAGGTGGCGGACTTCCAATTGGTGCCGTTATGTTTGGTGAGAAAACAAAAGATGTTCTGACAAGCGGTACTCATGGTTCAACATTCGGAGGTAATCCTATTGCATGTGCAGGTGCGGTAAATATTATTTCTCGCCTCACTTACGGACTTTTGGAAGATGTAAACAGAAAATCGAAGTATATAATTGACGAACTTAAAAATGCAGATGGTGTAAAAAGTGTTACAGGTCTTGGTCTTATGCTCGGTATTGAAACAGAGAAAGATGCAGGCGAAGTAATTAAAATCTGTCAGGAGAACGGAGTTCTTCCTATAAAGGCAAAAAACAAAGTGAGACTTTTACCACCACTTAATATTACAGATGATGAACTCATAAAAGCAATTCAGGTTATAAAAAAGGCAGTAAAGGTAGGGTAACAGAATGAATTTGGCAGGTAAAGATTTTTTAAAGTTGCTTGACTACACAAGTGAAGAAATAGAATACCTTATAGACCTTGCGGCAGACCTTAAAGAGAAAAAGAAAAAGGGTGTTCCACACGAAGTTTTAAAAGGTAAAAATATTGCGCTTATTTTTGAAAAGACAAGTACCAGAACCCGTTGCAGCTTTGAAGTTGCTGCAAGAGATTTAGGTATGGGTGTTACTTACCTTGACCCATCTGCATCACAGATAGGCAGAAAAGAAAGTATTGCCGACACTGCAAGAGTGCTTTCTTCAATTTATGATGGAATTGAATATCGTGGTTATGGTCAGGAAGTTGTTGAAGAACTTGCGAGATATTCTTCTGTTCCTGTATGGAACGGACTTACAAATGAATTTCACCCTACACAAATTCTTGCGGATTTCCTTACAATCAAAGAAAAATTTGGTTACTTAAAGGGTATTAACTTTGTTTACCTGGGTGATGCAAGATATAATATGGGTAACTCACTTATGGTTGGTTGTGCTAAAATGGGACTTAATTTTGTTGCGTGTGCACCAAAAAAATATTTCCCGGATACAGATTTGGTTGGCGAATGTAAAAAAATCGCAAAATCAAGCGGTGCAACATTAACTTTCTCAGAAGATCCGGTTTCAGCGGTAAAAAATGCTGATGTTGTTTACACAGATGTATGGGTTTCAATGGGTGAACCAGAACTTGTATGGGCAGAGAGAATTAACGATTTGTCCAAATATCAGGTTAATAAGGCATTGATGTCACATACAGGTAAAGATACTATCTTTATGCATTGCCTCCCGTCTTATCACGATAAAAAGACAGAAATTGGTAAAAAAATCTGCGATAAGTTTAACAGAACTGCAGTTGAAGTTACTGACGAGGTTTTTGAAAGTAAGCAGTCAGTTGTATTCCAGGAAGCAGAAAACAGAATGCATACAATTAAGGCTGTAATGTTAGCGACGCTTAAGTAGGGTAGGAACCAGGAATTAGAAAAATTAAATGCGTCTTATCATTTTAGGTTAGATTTGGTATTAACTGGAAATGATAAGATGCATTTGTTTTTTGGTAAAATCTGATTCCTAATTTCTAATTCCTATTTCATAAATATATATTGACTTTATAATAAAAAATTAGTACAATTACAATGTATAGATATGCTATAAATTATTCTAAAATAAAAGGGAAGTGTTTTGGTGAAAAAGTTACTTAGTTCACTTTTAGCTATCGTATTTGTTGTAGGAGTATGTTTTTCTGCACCAGTAATGGCAAATGCACAAGATGCAGAAGAAGGATTTGCTCTTGAAAATATCGACAAAACAGAACTTGAAATTATTGACGAGGAACAAGGGTTTTGTTATTTAAACGGTGAAGTAAACGAAATACCTGAGAATACTACAAGACTTATTATTAAATCAAAAATAACGGTGCCAGCTATGGAAGATTATTCTGTCCAAGGTATTCTTAAACTCACAGGTGCAAATATTGAAGGAGTTACAGAAAGTGCAATTTCTGGCAGTGTTACAACAATTGCAGAAGATGCTTTTGTTGCTTTAACAAATCTTCAGTATATTTTCTATGAAGGAACAGAAGAAAATCTTGAAATAATTTCTGATGATAATGAAGATGTGAATTTGTTTGATGAATATTTTATTCACTACAATTCACAAAGACACGATATAGAAGATGCAATTGTTTCTGTTGATTCACCTACTTGCGATGAAGTAGGCTACACATACCATAAGTGTGCTGTGTGCGAATATGTTTTTGATAAAGAAGAAATAGATGCATTAGGTCATACAGAAAGTTATGTTTTAGAAAAAACGCCTACTTGTAAAGAAACGGGTTTGATGAAAATTATTTGTACAGTTTGTGGTGAAACTGTACGAACTGTAACTGTTGCAAAAACAGAAAATCATGTATCTGAATGGGTAGTGGAGAAAGAAGCAACTTGTACAGAAAATGGTGTCGAAGTTTTTAAATGCACAGTTTGTGATAAAATTACAGATACAAGAGAAATTATTGCTCAACACAAAGAAAAAATAATTATAAATAAAGAAGCTGGTTGTAAAACTGGCGATGAAGGTAGTAAGACAATTGTTTGTGAAATTTGTAAGGAAGAATTAAGAACAGAAACAATCCCATTAAAAGCACACGAACCTAAAGATAGTTGGGAGTTTGTTACTGACTCAACTTGTTCAGAGACAGGTTCACTTGTGAAAAAATGCAAAAAATGTGGTGAAATAGTAGACGAAGTTTCAGTTCCTAAAAAAGAACATGATTTTACTGAATGGGAAGAAACAAAAGCACCTGGTTGTGAAGAAATAGGTGAAGAAAAAAGAGAGTGTAAGAATTGTGGCGAAACAGAAACAAGAGAAGTTGAAGTTTTAGGTCACGACTTCAGTGAAGAATTTACAATTGATGTAGAACCTACCTGTACTGAAGTGGGTTCAAAATCAAAACATTGTATCCGTTGCGAAGAAAAGTTTGAAATTACAGAAATAGAAGCAACAGGTCATATAGATTTTGTTTTCGAAACAATAAAAGAAGCAACTTGTACAACTGCAGGTTCAATGCTTAAAAAATGTAAATGCGGCGAAGAATTAGAAATAATTGTAACTTCACCTAAAGAACATATTTTAAGTGATTGGATTATTGATAAAGAAGCAACTTGTACAACTGCAGGTTCAAAACATAAAGAATGTACTTTATGTAAAGCGGTTTTAGAGTCTGGTGTAATAGATATTTTGGGTCATAAGTATGGCGAATGGACTGTTACAAAAGATGCTACATGTGAAGAAGATGGTTCAAAATACAGAATTTGTTCTGTTTGTGAAGATAAAGAAACAGTTGTAATTTCAAAAATTGCTCATAAAAATGCAGAAATCAAAGACCAGCAAGATGCTACTTGTCTTGAAGACGGGTACTCAGGTGATATGTATTGCCCGGATTGTGAAACAATAATTGAAGAAGGCGAAGTTTTAAAAGCAACTGGTCACACAGCTAGTGATTGGATTACAGATAAAGAAGCAACTTTTACTGAAGTTGGTTCGCAATACAAAGAGTGTATAGTATGTAAAGTAGAACTTCAAACGGCAGTAATAGAAAAACTTACACTTGATACACCAAAAGTTACAATTGAAAACGTGTCTAATGGTATAAAAGTTAAATGGACTCAGGACGAAGATGCTGCAAGTTATATTGTTTATTCTTCTCAGTACAACGCAAAAACAAAGAAATGGTCTACATGGACAAATCGTGGTACTTTAAAAGCAGAGACATCATCATGGGTAGATAAAAAAGTTAAACAAGGGGAAACTTATAAATATACTGTTCGTGCAATAAATGGTAAGTTTAAGAGTGCATATGAAGGAAGTGCAGGTCTTAGATTTATAGAAACACCAAAGGCAACAATTTCGATTTCAACAACAGGTCTTTTGGTTAAATGGAATAAAATTGAAGGTGCTGACAGTTATATTATTTATCGTTCAGAAATAAAAGATGGTAAATGGTCAAACTGGATAACACTTGGTAAAACAGGTGAAGCAAAAAATTCATGGCTTGATGATAAAACAGTAAGTGGTGTAACTTACAGATATGCTATCCGTGCTGTTGATGGTAAAATAAGAAGTGGTTACATTGCATCTGCTTCTATGGTTTATCTTGAACAACCAACATTAAAAATCTCTAATTCTTCAACTGGTGTGACAGGCACCTGGCAAAAAGTTGATGGTGCAAAAGGTTATGCAATTTATCGTTCAGAGTTAGTAAATGGTAAATGGACAAACTGGATTAATCTTGGTACTGCAAAAGAAACTTCAAAGTCATTTACTGATAAAACTGTTAAATCTGGTAGTCAGTATAAATATACTCTTCGTGCAGTAAACGGTGCTGTTAAGAGTACTTATAAAGATTCTAATATTCTTATGTATCTTGCTGAACCTACCATTAAAATTAAAAATGAAAATAATGCTATTTCAGGTAACTGGAATCAGGTTAAAGGTGCTAAAGGTTATATTATATATCGCTCAGAAATGAAAGATGGCGAATGGACAAACTGGGTGAATCTTGGTACTGCAAAAGAAACTGCTAAATCATTTACTGATAAAACTGTTAAATGTGGTGTTACTTACAAATATACAGTAAGAGCAATGAATGGTAAGTATAAGAGTAGTTATACCGATTCAGCAAACCTTGTATTCCTTTCTGTTCCTTCAGTTAAATCAACAAATGATGCGACTGGTGTGAAGGTAAACTGGAATAAAATCACAGGTGCGACAAGCTATATCGTTTATCGCCGTGAATTGAATGCGTCTAAATGGACAACATGGAAAAATCTTGGTAGTGTTGAAAATAATTCATTTATAGATACAACTGCAGTAAGTAATACAAAATATCAATATGCAGTTCGTGCAGCAAGTGGCGTAAGTAAGAGCTTGTATAAGGCATCTGCTACAATTCATTATCTCGAAGCACCAACAGTAACTCTTGAAGGTGATGAAACAGGAATAAAAGTTTCTTGGACAAAAACAGAGGGTGCAAAAGAGTATGTTATTTATCGGGCAGTTTTAGGCGAAGATGGTAAATGGTCATCCTGGCAGAATATGGGTGCTTTAAAAGCAACAAAGATTTCCTGGATTGACAAAAGTACAGGAGAAGATGTTGTTTATCGTTATACAGTTCGTGCAATAAATGGTAAAATTAAGAGTGCTTATGTTGCAAGTGAGCCTTTGATGATTGAAAGTGAAAAAGAACCTGAAACAGAACAACCGACAACTGAACCAGATACAACTAATGCAAATTAAATTATAAGTAAAAGTGGCTGTAAAAAACGTCAAGTTTTTTACAGCCACTTTTTAGGGGATAGGAAAAAAGATGCAGAAAAGGGTGAGATTTGTTCGTAGCATAAAACGAAAAAATTTTTGCAATTTTAGATTTTTGATAATTTAAAGGGGTTCTTACAGCTATCTGTTCTGTAGGAACCCCCTTGATTTATATAGTTTTATGCGGTCTGCGTTTTTTTACAGCCCCTTTTCTATTTGTGATAAAGTTTTTTACTCTGATACTGTGGTTCACAAGTTAAATTAACTCCGAGTTTTCTGAACGTGTCAGAATCTACCTGTGAAAGAATAACAGTTGAGTGAGCTTCACTGCCAGAAAGATTTTTAAGTTCTGCAATTGCTCTTTTTGCAGTTTCGCTTGTAACGGCACTCATTGAAAGTGCAATTAAAACTTCGTCAGTGTGAAGTCTTGGATTTCTGTTACCTAAAAAATCAGTTTTTAAATCCTGAATAGGTTCTATAATTTCTCTTTTTATAAGAAGTTCTTTGTCATCTATACCAGCAAGAACTTTCAACGCATTAAGAATCGCTGCAGAAGAAGCGCCTAAAAGGTCTGATGTTTTACCAGTCACAACTTGTCCGTCTGGTAATTCCAAAGCTACCGCAGGTTGACCGTTTGTTGTTTCGCTTTTTAAAAGAGCAGTTTTTACAATTGGTCTTGTGTTTTCAACAGAAATACCAGCCTGATTCATAAGACTTTCAATCTTCTGAATTGCAAGGTCATTTTTATGCCCCATTTTCTTATCGCAGAGAGTTGAAAAATATCTTCTGATGATTTCTTCGTGAGATGCTTTTTTACAAACATCATCATCTTCTATACAGAAACCAACCATATTAACACCCATATCGGTTGGTGATTTATAAGGACTTACACCTTCAATTTTCTCGAACATTGCATTAAGAACAGGAAACACTTCAACATCACGGTTGTAGTTTACAGTTGTTTCACCATAGGCTTCAAGGTGGTAAGGGTCAATCATATTAACATCGTTAAGGTCAGCGGTTGCTGCTTCATACGCTAAATTAACAGGGTGTTTGAGAGGTAAATTCCATATAGGGAAAGTCTCAAATTTAGCGTAGCCAGCTTTAACGCCACGGGCATTTTCGTGGTAAAGTTGAGAAAGGCAAGTTGACATTTTACCACTACCAGGACCAGGTGCTGTAATAACAACAAGTGGACGGGTTGTTTCAATATAATCGTTTTTACCGAAACCATTATCACTTACAATATGCTGGACATTGTAAGGGTAACCTTCTATAACATATTGAACGAAAGATTTAATACCGAGTGTTTCAAGTTTTTCTTTGAATTTTATTGCTGCAGGCTGACCATTGAACTGTGTGATAACAACACTACCGACATAAAGACCAATACTTGAAAATGCATCCATAAGGCGAAGAACATCAATATCGTAAGTTATACCAAGATCGCGCCTTACTTTGTTGCTTTCGATATCATTTGCAGAAATAACTATAACAATCTCTGCCTGGTCTTTTAATTTTAAAAGCATTTGTAATTTACTGTCAGGTTTAAATCCTGGTAAAACTCTTGCAGCGTGAAAATCGTCGAAAAGTTTACCACCGAATTCGAGATAGAGTTTACCACCGAATTCATTAATTCTTTTTTTGATTTGTTCAGACTGTTTTTCGATATACATATCGTTATTAAAGCCCGTTTTTCTTTCGATTTCCAAAATACACACCCCTTTGTGTTTAAAAACCTAATACAAAAATAAATTTTATCAAACACAATATAATTTGTCAAGAAGCGGAAAAGATATATAATATATAAATTGATGAAAATTATTGAAATTTTTTGCTTTTTAGATTATCATATAAAAAGGTGATTTATGTTGGTTATAGATTTTCATACGCATTGTTTCCCTGAAAAAATAGCGAAGGCCACAATCGAAAAATTAAGTTATATTTCAGGTGGACTTATTCCACAGACTGATGGCACGAAAGACTCGCTTTTATATCTTATGAGTAAAGACGGTGTAGATAAAAGTGTAGTGCTTTCAATAGCAACAAATGCAAAACAACAAAAGAATGTAAATGACTTTGCGGTTTCGCTTAAAAGTGAAAAGATTATACCATTTGGTTCTGTTTACCCCTTTTCAGATGATTGGGAAGAAGAACTTGAAAAATTAAAGGCAAACGGTATAAAAGGAATCAAATTACACCCTGATTATCAACAGTTTTTCGTTGATGATGAAAGACTTTTTCCGATATATAAAAAAATAGAAAAACTTGAGTTTATTCTTATTTTTCACGCAGGTGAGGACTTCGGTTTTTCACCACCATATAAAGCAACACCAGAAAGATTGAGAAAAGTAGCTACATTTATAGAGACTCCCGTGGTTTGTGCACATTGGGGCAGTCTTTCAATGGGTGAAGATGTTTTAAAATATCTTTGCGATATAGATAATTGTTATTTCGATACTGCTTTTGGTTACGGTACTATGCCCAAAGACAGAGCGAAAAGAATACTGGATAAAAGGGGCACAGACAAAATTCTTTTTGGTTCAGACAGTCCATGGAATGCACCCTCGTGGGATATTGGTATGATTAAAACTATGGGACTCACTGAAGAGGAAGAAAATAAGATTTTTTATAAAAATGCAGAAAATTTGTTGGGTTTATAAATAAAATTGAAAGGTAAATAAAATGGAAGGCAGAATGTTTTTACCTACAACTAAAAAAGAAATGGAAGAGCGTGGTTGGGTACAGCCTGACTTTATTTATGTTGCGGGTGATGCTTAT
>CALAEU010000197.1 GCA_937891215.1 uncultured Clostridia bacterium | reverse complement strand
ATTTAATTATTATTTTTTCAAGAAGTGATTCCTTTTGTTTAGTTGTTTCCTCTGCCGATTCTCTATGCGATAAAATAAATTCTGTAATTTCTTTTACATTTTGAGTATCTAATTCAGATTTTTTGAATTTTTGTAAAATTATATTTACTGCAAGTAATATAATTGGTATTACAATTGAAACTACAAAAGCAGTAATTATCGAACTATTTGTAAATTTATTTTCAAAATTTTTAGCAAAAACAATTCCAGCTAACTGTAACAAGAAAGCTGAAACCACTACAAATATTGACACAGCACTCTCTTTTCTTTTTTCTGCCTTTGCTCTTTTAGAAAAATCAATTTCTGGCACTTGTTGAATTTTGGGGTGATACTTTTTTCCTAACATTATAGCAAATGCAAAAGCAACTGACCATGTCATAACTTCCACAGCAACAAACACACCGAAAATTATACTTTCTGTTTCATTAAAATCTGAAATTTCTTTTCCTTTTGTCAAAAACACAGTTAAAAAAATCCAGAAAAACGCCAGAACAACACTTATAATTACACCTAAGATATATTTATTCTTTAGTTTTTTCATTAAATTCTTTCCCCCTAATAATTCTGAAAGTTAGTTTTATATTAGCATAAATTTCTTTTTTTAGCAATAAAAAATAGTTGCAAGTGTACAAGTATGCAAGTGGCAAGTAACAATTAGATATCAGGTATCAGATAATAGAAAAATCCTATCATTTCAAGTTTTTTTACTGAAATGATAGGATAATATATTTTTTATAACCCTTGCAACTTGCACACTTGCATACTTGCTACTTAATTAGCCCCAATAACAAAGCTAAGCCCTACAAATGCAACATAAATGCCAAGCATTAAAATACCCTGCCAGCGAGAAAGTTTTTGCTTTATCATTGTTGGTACTGTGAGTATGAGCATTACAGCGAGCATTACAGGAATATCAAGAACGAGTGAAGAATTAATACCATTAATTAAACCTGAGCAAGGAACTGTAAACGGATTTATTGTAATAGCAGCACCACTAACAAGAACTAAATTGAAAAGGTTTGCACCTATAATATTACCGAGTGAAAGTGAGCCGTGACCTTTTGCAAGTGATGTGATAGCTGTTACAAGCTCAGGAAGTGATGTACCTAAAGCAACAATTGTAAGACCAATAACTGCATCTGAAACACCGAGTGCTTTTGCTACGATTGTAGCGTTATCTACAAGTAAATCTGCACCAACAGCAATAATCGCTGCACCAAGAACCAACATAACAATATCTTTTAAAAGACTGTCTTTTGTGCCTTTTTCTTTTGATTCCACAACATGGTCTTCGCCACTTATTGCTTCTAATTCTTCTTCAGAAGTAAGTGCACCCACTTCTTCCTCTTTTTCTACAACTTCTACAGGTGCTGCACTCTTTTTCATTCTTAAAACAGTTGTTACCATATAAACAACAAATGTAATAAGTAAAAGAATACCTGTAAGACGAGAAAATTCGCCTGTTAAGTACGCTGTACCACAGTAAAATGCTGCAGAGCCAAAGAAGAAAGCAACTGGTAAAATCATACTTTTTCTTGCTGCTTCACCTGGTTTTACAGAAATTGTAATAGCCGCAATTAAAGATGTATTACAAATAATTGAACCAATTGCATTACCATAAGCAATTGAACCATTGCCACCTGCCGCTGCACCTGCAGAAACCATAACTTCAGGTAAAGTAGTACCAATTGAAACGACAGTAGCACCTATTAAAATTTCTGGTAAGTGAAATCGACGAGCAATACCGGTAGCACCATCAACAAACCAGTCGCCACCTTTGATAAGTAAAACAAAACCAACTGCCAGTAAAAGTACTGGAACTAGTAATTCAGACATTTTTAAAACCCCTTTTTTGTTTATATTTCCTATGTTACCATAAATTTAATAATTTATCAATCATTAAATTTATTATTTACTCTTAACAAACTTAATAAGTTTCTGCCAGTCTTCCCTACTAAAATAGTGTGTACCATTTCTCATATGATAACCTAAATCACCATTAAAGAATTCGTCTCCAGCCTCAGCAAATTTATTTTCACAATCAAATGGATTTTTAAATGCAGGTGACGCGGCAACACACGCAAGTTGTTCAGATTGCGGATGTGCCCACGCATCTTCTTTTGCACTGCCTATAAGTACATATCTTGGTGCAATTGAAGCAATTAAATAATGCTGGTCAAATGGCATATTATCCTCATTATCTGCATATTTTTTATAATTCTCACAGAACCAGAATGGAAAACGGTCACAAATATCTTCTACCGTTTCGCCGGTAGTCCCCCTTGCAAGAGCGGCACCACTACAACCCGAATCATTTGAATAACTGAATTTAAATCGACTGTCAAACATAGCCGCTACAAGTGCAGTTTTACCAAGTCTTGAGTGACCACAAACCACACTTTTTTCTAAATCTAATTTATCTGAAAGTGTTTCTGCGTAATCAAGCAATCTACTTGCCGCCCATGCCCACATCGAGATTTTACCTGAATCGTCAGGCTCTCTTTTCCCATCAGGGAAAAGTACTCCCGCAAGACCATTTGTAAAATCACCATCATCAGAAGTAACATCCTTATAGCAGACGGTTAAAACTGCAAAACCATTGTCAATAATTTCTTCTGTCGGCTGATACCGGTCAGGGTTGTCGTCTCTGAAATTCACATGAATAAAAAATGGATGTTTCTCGTTATCATTAGGCAAAACCTCATAAAAAGGAAAAGAAAATTCTTTACCATTAAGTGTACATTTTGCTGTTACTTTATATATGCTTGCTTTATTAGCACAAAAGCGTGGCACTACTGGTTCATCTTCTTTTATAAACTCTACTCTTTCAGGGTCAGAAAGTTTTTTACCATATATTTCACTTTGTAATATATCAATCATTTCTTCCCGTGATTTAAGTTCCGGTAAATTTCTGTTTTTTAATTCCTGAAGTAACATAATATTTCCTCTTTTTGATATTTTCTTTTATTATAATCCAATCTCTTTAACAAATCAATCACAAAATAAACTGACAACTGACTTACTGAATTCTCTTGCAATTATATGTATAAGGTGATAATATTAAGAATGGTGGTTAAATGTTTACTATTCTTCTTGCAATTATTTATTTAGGCTTTATAAGTCTTGGCCTTCCAGATGCACTTTTTGGTGCTTCATGGCCAGTTTTACAACCTACTTTAGATGTTCCGTTATCTTTTGCCGGTATTATAACAATGACAATTTCGGGCGGTACTATTATAGCAAGTCTTTTTTCAGACAAACTCACGCGTAAACTCGGTGCAGGACTTGTAACTTCAATAAGTGTTGGTATGACTGCAACTGCACTTTTAGGTTTTTCTTTCTGCAGTGAATTCTGGCATTTGATTCTTTGTGCAATACCATTAGGACTTGGTGCAGGCGCAGTTGATGCGGCACTGAATAATTTTGTAGCACTTCATTTTGCTTCAAAACATATGAGTTGGCTTCATTGTTTCTGGGGTGTAGGGGCGAGTATAAGTCCGTATATTATGGGATTCTGGCTTTCAAAAAACGAACAATGGGCAAATGGTTACAAAACCGTTGGTATTATTCAGATAATTCTCACAATTATTCTTTTTATAAGTATCCCTTTATGGAAAAAGATTAAAACAAATAATTTTGCAAGTGACAGTGAAGAAGAAACACCGCAACCAAAAAAACTCAATGAGATTTTTAAAATCAAAGGTGTTAAAAGTGTGTTGTTTGCATTTCTGGCTTTTTGTGCTGTTGAAGCAACTGCTTTTTCGTGGACAAGTAGTTTTTTGGTTTTAGGCAAAGGCTTTTCTGTAGATATGGCAGCAAAATACGCCTCCCTTTTTTATTTAGGTATGACAGTCAGTCGTTTAATAACAGGTTTTTTCGCTGACAGAGCTGGCGACAAGAAAATGATAAGATTCGGCTACACTGTTGCAACCATTGGTTTTTTAATGATGATTTTATCATTTAACAATACTTTCATTTGCCTTGCGGGTATTTTCATAGCAGGTTTTGGTAACGGACCTGTTTACCCTGCAATTATCCACTCAACACCCTCAAATTTTGGCAAAGAAAATTCTCAGGCAGTTGTAGGTGTACAAATGGCATTTGCTTACACAGGTTCGTCATTTATGCCACCTGTTTTTGGAATTATAGCAAATCATATTAATATATCACTTTTCCCGATATTCTTACTTATGTTTTTATTGCTTGGTGCATCGCTTACAGAAAATTTAAATAGAATTAAAAAGTAAAACGAAATATTGTTTGCGGCATTAATATTTCTTTTTATAAAAATCTTGTTGTTATAACAGAAAGAAGGAAACATATGTTGCAGTTAAAAACCATTTTTAAAATTTACCAGATGGGTGACGCTACCCAGACAGCACTTAAAGATGTAAGTGTAAATTTTCGCGACAATGAATTCGTTTCAATTTTAGGACAAAGTGGTTCAGGTAAAACCACACTTTTAAATATTATTGGTGGTCTTGACCGTTACACCAGTGGCGACCTTATAATAAATGGTGTTTCCACAAAAAATTATACCGATTCAGACTGGGACACTTACAGAAACCACTCAATCGGTTTCATTTTTCAGAGTTATAATTTGATTCCTCATCAGACTGTACTCTCTAATGTAGAAATGGCTCTTACTCTTTCGGGTGTTTCCAAAAAAGAACGCCGTGAAAGAGCAGTTGCAGTTTTAGAAAAAGTCGGTCTTACTGACCATATAAATAAAAAACCTAATCAGATGTCAGGCGGTCAGATGCAAAGAGTTGCAATTGCCCGTGCTTTGATTAACAACCCCGATATTCTTTTAGCAGACGAACCAACAGGTGCTCTTGACAGCGAAACAAGTATTCAGATAATGGATTTACTTAAAGAAATCGCCAAAGACAAACTAGTTGTTATGGTTACCCATAACCCTGAACTTGCAGAAAAATATTCTACACGAGTTGTTAATTTACTTGACGGTAAAATTGTAAGTGATACTGACCCTTGCGATATTGCAGATGAAACACAGAATCACGAAACTAAAAACAAAGTTTCTATGTCTTTCTTCTGTCCCTGAAAAACCTGTTTACCAAGAAGGGACGCACGACCCTGACGGCTTTTGCCGGTTCTATCGGTATTATAGGCATTGCCCTTATTCTTTCACTTTCGCAAGGAATGAGCGATTATATTGATAATGTTCAGAAAAAGACAATGGAATCTTACCCTATAACAATAGATTCAACTGCATTTGATGCACTCGGTATGTTCTCTTCCAACGATAATGATAAAGAAAGCAAAGACCAACAACACAGAAACGACAGAGAAAAAAAGAAATTTAAAAATGCAGTTTATGCAGACTACGGTTCAATTGAAGCAAAAGAAACGATGGCTTCAACTATAAAAAAGAACAATTTAACAGAATTCAAAAAGTATCTTGATGACCCGAGCAGTCCGATTCAAGAGTATTTGGGCGAAAACGGTGTTGTTTACTCTTACGATATAAAATTCTCTGCTTTTTCTTATAATGAAGACAAAAAATTCATTGATTCAGATTCAGAAGTGAATGAAAAAGAAAGCGGTGGATTTTTCTCAGGATTTTCTTCGTTTTTTGGTGGCGAACAAAACAACAGTGCAAAAAATTTCTCTGAAATAATAAAAGGCACTGACGGTGAAGTTATAAGCAGTATTGTTACTGATAATTATGACCTTATTTATGGTGTATGGCCAGAAAAATATAACGAAGTTCTTTTAGTTGTAAACAGAAGAAATACTATTTCTGCCAATGAATTATATCAATTAGGTTTTATTACAAAAAAACAATATGACAAAGTAGTAGAAGATATTGAAAATGGTAAAGAAGCAGAAAACATAATTATAAATTATGACAAAATTACTTCTCATACTTTCTATTTAGTACCTGCTTGTGATATGTATTTTAAAAATGACAACGGTACTTTTACAAAAATAGAGGATTATGAAGAATATGAAAAAGAATTAACCGAAAATAAAACAAAACTTAAAATAGTTGGTATTATTCGTCCTAGTGAAGATGCAGAAAACACTACAATTTCTACACCGATTGCTTACACACATTTACTTACTGATTATATTATTGAACATACTGAAAAAAGTGAAATTGTAAAAGCACAAAAGAAAAACCCATCTATAAATGTGTTAAGTGGTACGAAATTTGACGCTTCAAGTGATGAAGAAAAACAAGAAGAAGCAAAAAATTACATAAAATCACTCGACGAACAAGGCAAAGCAAATTTATACAGAATGGTACTCTTTTCAGGTAATTCAGAAGAAGATAGTAAATCTTCATTTTCTATGCCGAATATTCCATCAATACCAAATTTACCTTCTTCAATGCCAGGTACAACAATCCCTACAACAAAACCGAGCGGTACAGGTACTTTAAAACCTGATATACCTGCAACAAAACCATCTGTTCCGACTACTGAAAAACCGACTACACCTGCACCAAGTACTACCGTGCCTGTTGAAACAACAGTACCAACTACAAATGAAGAAACTTCTACAGAGCAGGATACTACTGTTCCTGTAACAACTCCCGAACAAGCAATTATAGAACAGCAACAAGGTGTTATAGCAGGTCAACAGGAAGCATTAAGTCAAGCACATAACACAATTGATATGCAACAGAATATGTTATCACAAGCACAATCTGCATTAGGTCAGCAAAAAGACGCCCTTTCAGGTGCGCAACAAGTAATTGCAGGTCAACAAAGCGCTTTAATTCAGTCACAGACACAATTACAGATGATGGCTGGTGTTATGAAGCAAATTCAGAACGCTATGAACGAAATGTCTTCTATGACAGAGGACTCAAAATTGGCTGAAAAA
Source organism: uncultured Clostridia bacterium (assembly GCA_937891215.1). Next base: position 3,771 of record CALAEU010000197.1, on the reverse strand, counting down.
CTTGATGAATGGGTTGACGATAACCCTGACACAGAAATGCTTCTTACAATTTACGACCAGTATATAGGCGAAGCAACTTACGATGATAATTTATCTCAATTCGGTCTTATAAGCTATGATTCACCATCATCTATAAGTATTTACACTGACAGTTATGAAGATAAAGATTTCGTTTCTGCCTGTATTGTAGATTACAATAGCAAAAAAAGTGAAGATGAACAAATTATTTACACAGACTACATAGGACTTTTAACTTCTTCACTTACAACAATTATAAATGGTATTTCTTATGTGCTTATTGCATTTGTTGCTATTTCTCTTATTGTTTCTTGTATTATGATTGGAATTATTACTCATATTTCAGTTATGGAAAGAACAAAAGAAATAGGTATTCTTCGTGCATTAGGCGCTTCAAAAAGCAATATTTCACAAGTGTTTAACGCAGAAACATTTATTATTGGTTGTTGTTCGGGACTTTTAGGTGTTATAATTTCATTCCTTGCCTTATTCCCGATTAACGCAATAATTGAACGCGTTACAGAAATTGAAAACCTTAACGCACAATTACCGATTCTTGCAGCAGTTGCACTTATTGCAATAAGTATTTTAATAACAATTGTGGGTGGTCTTATTCCATCACGCAAAGCGGCTAAAAAAGACCCTGTTGTAGCATTAAGAACTGAATAAAATATAGACCCGAAGAATTCCTCAATTCTTCGGGTGTTTTTTACTTTGAGTAAGTATAATTTTCAAATCCATCTGCCCAGAAAGTTTTATTAAGAAATTTGGGAGTCTTAAATCTTACAATTTTCAAAACATAAAATCTATCTGGTCTTAAGGAAAAGCCTTGTTTTGTTTTTAAATCTTTTATTGCCTCTTCAGCTTTTTTATAACTTTCATATATCCCGATATTAAAACAATGGAAATGCTCTTTTTGTTTCGTTATGAAAAAATGTATTACTTTATAATAAATCATTTATTTAAACTCCTTTTATACTCTTTCAGTACTTCTTCTATATCTTCATCATTCACTGAAAAATCATCATTTATAATATTTAATATCCAGGCAAAGTAACAACTTATTGCTTCTATAAAAGAACACAAAATTTCATCAATGGTACTTTTTTCTGTTCTTACAGGTAACCTTATTTCCGGTATTTCATTTTTATTATTAAACACAGGATATGTTGAAAAATCACTCCAATAAAAGAGAAAACCCACTCTTTCTCCATTTCTTTTTATCAAGTAGTGCTTATATTCAAAATCTACCCATAATGTAATTGGAATATTAAAATTTTCTTCAACCCAGAAAACGAAGTTTCTCAATTCTGTCTTTGTTTCTTCAGTTATTTTTTCATCAAACCCAATATTAAAGCCTTGTTTTATTTCTTCTGTTTTCTCTATTTTCACATTTTTTGCTTTAATCCACAGATGATTATTATCCACCCTTAAACTCACCTTCTTCAAATTCGTTTTTATGCATATATAGTTCCAATGATTTGTCTTTTATCTTAAACATTATATCATAATAAGAAGAAAAGGAAAAGTATTTTTTAGATTTAGTGTGCAACCTTGTTGCATAAGTATGTTTCGTATGTTATAATTATAAAGTTGAAACAGAAAAAGGAAAGGGGAACATTATGCCAAATTTCATTTCGCAAATGATTGCAAAAGTTTTCACTTCAGTTGTAGGTTTCGTTTATTTGTTAACCGGTTTTAAAAGCGGTTTTACAGGCGAAAAAATTTCTACACCTGAAGATTTCGTGCCCGCGCTTCGTTTTATTGCTTGTTCAGATATTCATTTGGATGGTACTGAAGACCAGATAAACGCTATAAGACTTAAAAACTTAATAACTGATGTTTACAAATATTCTGAAACCCAGAGTTACAAAAACCTTGACGCTTTAATGGTTGTTGGCGACTTTGCCGGTGGTGGTGCAGAAGAAGAATACGCTATGTTCAATAAAATAGTTAATTCTGTTTTGAAAGACGAAACTCAGTTACTCACTGTTTTAGGTAACCACGAATTTATAAATTATCGTGATGTTGATGCAACTGTCGGTTACGATGTTTATAAAAAAATGATAAATGAAAATGTTGACACAGATGTTGTTATAAATGGTTATCATTTTATCGGTGTTTCTTATGATGACAATGGTGAAACATTTAAAGGCAAAACAGAGTGGCTTCGTGAAAGACTTGACAACGCTACAAAAGAAGACCCGAATAAACCGGTATTTGTTTACCAGCACCCACACCCCACTCTCACAGTTTATGGTAGCATTAACTGGAGTGACTTTGACATAAGAAAAGTTTTAAGCAAATACCCACAAGTTGTTGATTTTTCAGGTCACTCACACTACTCACCAAGCGACCCGAGAAATGTATGGCAAGGTGAATTTACTGCTGTTGGTTGCGGTTCATTAAAAGCACTTATGGGTAACTTAAACTACATAGAGGGCGATGTTGACGCGCCTGGTGAATCTGCTGCAGCGTGGGTTGTTGAAGTAGATAAAGACGGTAATGTAAGTCTTAAACTTTATGACGCAGATAACAGAATGTTCTTCGAGAATATTGACTATTACTTTACAAATTTAAGCGATTCTTCAAAAAGAACTTACACCTGGGGCAAACAAAAATCACTTGATACTAAACCTGAATTCCCTGAAAATGCAAGTATAAAAAATACTGTAAACGAAAACAAAGAAACTGTCATTTTCTTCCCTGAAGCAAGAGGCTACTACGAAGCAGAAAACTATAAAATCATAGTAAAAGACAGTAACAACAAAAAAGTTTTTGAAAAAACTGTTATTTCTGAATATGTAAGAGCAACTGATGATGATGTAAAAGTGAACCTTGGGAAATTAGAAAAAGGTGACTACAAAGTAAAAGTTACTTCTTACACACCTTATGCGAAAAAGGGGCAGGTATTAGAAAATACAATTACAGTAAAATAAAAGAGTAACCGATTAAATTTTTTAAATTTAATCGGTTACTTATTTTTTATTTCAATAATCCTTGATTTTTCAAGAATTATTATTAACGCTGGTATAAGCACTAACTGAATTATAATACCAGGTAAAGCATTAACTACTGCACCCGACCAGAATACAGAAAGTGGGAATTTTTCAATATCAAATCCCATTAAGCAGAACTGTACCATGCCCCACACGAGTCTGCCGACAATCATTGAAGAAACGAGCGAAACATAAATATTGATTTTCTTTTTTGGTAATACACGATATAAAAGACCTGCTAAAAGACCATAGGTTGCAAGTTCAAATGCCATTGAAACTGCAGTCGGGAATAGTGGTGGCATACTGAGTACAAATGAACGGAGAAGCGGTGCAGTTGCACCCACTAAAAGCCCCCACGGTGCTCCGCAGATAAATCCGCAGAGAATTACAGGAATGTGCATAGGTAGAAGCATAGCACCAATCTGTGGAATCTGCCCCGTAATAAATGGCAAAACAAAAGCTAAAGCTAAAAACATTGCAGACAATATAAGTTTTAAAGTAGTGTTTCGTTTATTCATTTTAATCTCAACCCCTTCGGGTAGTGATTTTTGGCTCTGCCATTTACTACCTTTACACCACCTAAAGAACAACCATTTACCATTACAACTGCCCAGCCATTTTCACATATGGTACTGAATTCTTCACCGTGTAAATATTTTTTCAGTTCTTCACTTTCTGCCGAAAGTTCAATTTTTCTTTTGAAACTCTTACCCATTGCCATAAAAAACTGGTGATGTGGCTGAATATAATTTTT
>CALAEU010000196.1 GCA_937891215.1 uncultured Clostridia bacterium | reverse complement strand
AAGGTGCGTGAAATCGGACATTTAAGGCATATTTGGTTCGAATACACTCACTCTAAAGGCGGTCAAAAGAAATGAAAAACAAAAGTATAGAAGTTTTTGAAACTATAATGCTTTCTGTTATGAAGTACTTTAAATGGGTTGTGGCAGGTTCTGTGGTGCTTCTTGTTTTAACAGGTATTTATAAAGTTGACAGTAATGAAGTTGCCGTAGTCCTCCGTTTTGGCAAACTTGTCGGTTCAACTTATGAAGAACAGGTAAAAAAACCTGGGCTTCATTTTGCACTTCCTTACATAATTGACGAGGTAATAAAAGTTCCTGTAGAAACAGTTCAGGAAATTACCGTTGAATCACATTATAGTGAAGATACTACAATTAACAGAAACATTAAAACTGGTGGTTATGTAATTACCGGTGACAGTAATTTAGTGCTTATAAGAAGCGTTGTTAAATATAAAGTAAGTGACCCCGTAAAATATGCACTTTATATTAACGAGATTGATGAAATTGTTAAAGGTGTTGTTGGTGGCGAAACAGTGCCGCTTGTGACTTCAATGCCTGTTGACAGCGTTCTTACAACTGAAAAAACAAATCTTGCAAGTAAATTAAAAACCAATACACAACAAATTCTTGATGAGTTGGATTGTGGTATTACTATAACAAATATTGAACTTACAAATGTTATTCCACCTAATGAAACAAAAGATGCGTTTGATGCAGTAAATACTGCTTCAGTAAAAAAACAAACACTCATTCAGGAAGCAAATGACTACACCGAATCTAAAATTCCAAAAGCTCAGGCAGAGTCTGACTCACTGGTTAGCGGAGCAAAGAAAAACCAATCTGAAAAAATTGCAAAAGCTAATGATGAAGTTGCCGAATTCAACGGACTTTATGAGCAGTACAAGGCAAACCCTGATGTAATTAAAAATGGTGTATTCAGAAGCAGAGTTTCAAAGGTATTGACTGAAGCAGGGGCTACAATTATTGTTCCTGATGGGAATAATAGTACAAAAATAATCCTTCCATAAGAGGTAGATTATGAAGAAAATTAATAATATGGTTGAGAATTCCGTTAAAAGTTATTCTCAGAACTATATATCTGATAAAGATAAAAATAAATTAAAAAAAGATATAAAAGAATCTGTTTTTTCAATAGTATTTCTTCTTGCCGGATTTATATATGGTAAAATTTTTCCTGGTCAGGAAGTAATTCAGGGTTCTATATATTTAATAGGTGTTGCAATTATCGGAATACCGGTTTTTGTAACTGCCATAAAAGGCTTTTTACAGAAAGATATAAATTCTTCAATGGAAATACTGGTTTCAATTGCTATTCTTGTTTCTGTTTTAGATGGTCAATATATCTTAGCGGGACTTATACCTATAATTCTTACACTTGTGCATTTTTTAGAAGAAAAAAGCATTATGGGTGGCAGAGATGCTATAGAAGGACTTAAAAAACTTCAGGCAGATACTGCTATTATATTGGTTGACGGTAACGAAAAAGAAGTTGACGCAAAAACTCTTAAAAAAGGCGATTTAATATTAGTAAAACCCGGTATGTCTTTACCAATTGATGGTATTGTTAAAAACGGTGTTTCTAATATGGACCAGAAGTCTTTAACAGGTGAAGCCTTACCTAAAGAAGTAAAACAGGGCGACACAGTATATGCAGGTACTACAAATATTGATGGTCTTTTAACTGTAGAAGTAACAAAAGCATATTCTGACACATCTTTCCAGAAGATTGTCGAACTCTTAGAGAGTGCAGAAAAAATGACTGTGCCTGAAACACAGATAGTAGATAAGTTTATGACATATTATTTACCTATTGTGCTTGTTGTTGCAGTTTTAATGTGGCTTTTTACAAAAGATATAAGCAAGGCAATTGCAATTTTAGTCGTAAGTTGTCCTTGTGGATATATGCTCGTTTCTTCTGCACCTGTTATTGCGGCACTTGCAAGTGCAACAAAACGCGGTATTCTTATCAAAAATCCGTCATTTATAGAAAAATTAACAGATGTTAATTATTTTGTGTTTGATAAAACAGGTACTATTACAAATGGTACTTTAGAAGCAGTAGATTTTCATTTGGTAACAGCTGAAACAAAAGAAGAACTTATAAAAACTGCTGCTTCCGTTGCTCATGGCTCCCTGCACCCGACTTCAAAATCTATAATGACACTTATAAATGATGAAGATTATGATAAAGATTTTGAAATTACTGAAATTGTTGGTAATGGTGTTAAAGGTGTAAAAGACAGTGACGAGGTAATTGTTGGTAATTCGCGTTATATAATGTCTTTAGGTTTCGAATTGCCTGAAGATATCTCCATAGAAGGCACTCTTAGCTGGGTTGTTAAAAATGGTGATGTTATGGGAGCGATTGTTTTCAGAGATGTTTTAAGAAGCGATGCTAATGAAACAATTGAAAAATTAAGAACAGTTGGTGTGAATACAATTGCAGTTCTTACTGGTGATAACAAAGCAGAAGCAGAGCGTGTTATGAGTGAAGCAAATATTGATATAATGTACGCAGAACTTTTACCAGAACAGAAATTAGAAAAGGTAAAGGAAGCACAGAAAAATCACCTTGTTGCAGTTGTTGGTGATGGCATAAATGACTCACTTGCACTTTCAGAAGCAGATGTTGGTATAGCAATGGGTGCTATGGGTTCTGATACTGCAATTCAGAGCGCAGATATTTCTCTTATGAATAATTCGCTCGACAACTTACCATTTGTTATTGAACTTTCAAGAAAAACAAAAGCAACTATTTACCAGAATATTATAATTGCATTTTCAATTAGTTTTATAATGATGGTACTTGCTGCAACGGGACTTGTAACGCCAATTGTCGGTGCATTTTTACATAATATCGGAGCATTTATAATATTGATAAATAGTGGTAAAATAACAAAGAAAAAATAACAAATAAAAAAGGGAATGTAAAAAAAGCGCAGACCGTATAAAACCAAATATAGCAAGGGGTTCTGTAGGTTTAATAAGCCTATAGAACCCTTTTAAAATATATAAAATCTAAAATTGATGAAAAAATATGTTTTATACTACGAACAAACTTCGCCGCTCGACGTACCCTTGTACGCCTTCGGGCAAGCAAAACC
>CALAEU010000195.1 GCA_937891215.1 uncultured Clostridia bacterium | reverse complement strand
CCAGTGCCTGTAACCAAAATAGCTCAGGCTTTGATACATTGTGGATTTAGTGAAGTTAAAGAAGTTGCTCAAGGTGCTGATATAACAACAAGAACTGAGGCTGAGGACTTTATCGAAAGAATGGAACGAGGCGATGAGTTTATGACAACATCTTGTTGTGCAGCTTATAATGAACTTGTTGATAAACATATTCCAGAGTTGAAACCGTTTAGGTCTGAAACTAGAACACCAATGCATTACACTGCAAAAGAAGACAAAGATGCAGTGACAGTGTTCTTTGGTCCTTGTGTTGCGAAACGCAAGGAAGCAATGACTGATGAATATACAGACTTTGTTTTGAGCTTTGAGGAAATGGGTGCTTTGTTTGTTGCAATGAATATTGAAGTAGCAAACTGTAAAGAATACGAATTTTCTGCAGAAGCATCAAAAGAAGGTAAAAACTTTGCTATTACTGGTGGGGTTGCGGAATCTGTGAAAGCAGCATTGAAAGATTTTCCAGAGTTGTATCCTACTTGTGTAAATGGATTAAATACCAAGGCTGTTAAAGACTTAAAAAGCTGGGCGAAGAAGGGCGTTTGCCCTGAAGGAAACCTTGTTGAGGTTATGGCTTGTGAAGGTGGATGTGTTGCCGGTTCAGCTTGTTTGAATAGCAAAAAAATTACTACAAAGAAAGTTAAAGAGTATGCAGATTGTGCAAAATGTATAAACGATTTGCCTGCTACTGCGGATAAAGTTTCAAAGTAGGATAATGAATTAATAATTAAAATGAGTAAGATTTTTATCTTACTTGCGGTGTCCAATTTTACGACCACATAGCATAGATAGATTTGGAATGAATGAAATAAGTGGAAATAAGATGGTTAAAAAGTATTTTGTTTGTAGCGGAAAGTACCGAAAATGCTCATAAATGATTGAAAAAAAGTTATAGGTCGCGTTGTGGCACTGGACACCACCGTTCCATCCACCCCTAAACACCTCTAAAACACCCGCTAAAATCCCATACAAATCCTCAAACGACCACATACAATCCCATAGTTGCGTTAAAAGAGTTTCAGCACGGAAAATCCGTGCTGAATTTTTATACTGTTAATATATATCAAAACTTTTCTTTTGCCATCTCTTCTTTCATAGTTTAAATCATCTATGGTTTGCTATCTTTATTTGAAAGGTTTGTGTCTCGCCTTAAATTTCGCCCTATTTTCTCAGCAGCAGTTCGTTGCATTTCGTCGGTTATGTGAGTGTATATATTCAATGTTGTCTCAGCTGAGTTATGACCTATTATTGTGGATAGTGTTTTGATATCCATACCATTAGCAAGTGCGGTTGTTGCAAAGGTATGCCGTAGGTCGTGAAATCGGATATGTTTACAACCTGCCTTTTTTAAAGTTCTGGCTAATATCTTTCTTACTGCAGACGGATTTCTTGGCATATCCTCTTTTACAGGTGACGGGAATAACCATTTAGAATCAACTGTTTTCTTATACTCTTTAAGTATTTTAATTATATCCTTTGGTAGAATTATCGTCCTGATAGATGTCTTCGTTTTCGGCTCACTAATATGTATTCTTCCATTTAATAATACAACTTGTCGGGATATTTTAAGTACTCCTGTTTTCATATTAAGGTCATCCCACTGTAAACCTAATATCTCACCTCTTCTCATTCCTGTGGAAAGTTCTAGAATAAATAACTCAAGGTATCCGTCATGCTTTGCCTGTATAATAAACCTTTGCATTTCCTCACGAGTTAAGACTTTCATTTCATTATATTTCTTTGGCGGTAACTTGCAATCAGTTGCAGGGTTTATTCTTATCAAGTTTTCTTCTACTGCTTTTTCTAAACACTTTCTGCATAAGGTATGACAAGCTCTTATCATTCTATCTGACAAACCATTGCCATAAACCTGTGTACGAATTTTTCTTCCAGTCAATTTAAGTCTTGAATAGAACTGCTGTAAGTCATTCTGTGTTAATTTATCAAGTTGTATTTTACCTATTTCTGGTATTATATGTTTGTATATAAGGCTTTCATATTCAGACTGAGTAGTAGGTCTTAAAGTGATTTTAGAATACTGCTGATACCAGAAATCTATCCATTCACCGAATGACATATCAGATTTGGTTTTATTAGGTTGTATTATACCAATTTCTTGTTTTAGTTTTTCCAATTTTTCAAGGCATTTCTCTTTGTTTACTGCGGTTACATTTTTGGTACGGGGTAGGTTGTTTTCATCGTAGCCGATTACTACTCTAGCTTCCCATCTACCGTCTGACCGTTTCCTGAGCATACCCTCTCCGTTTTTTCGTTTTTTAGCCATTTTTCAACACCTCACCGAATATATCCATAATAAATCCGCCAACAATTTCAGATGCCTTTTGTTGCATATCTGTTGTTACATGAGTATAGGTATCGAGTGTGAAGCTTGCTTTTGTATGACCGAGTATGCCAGATAATGTTTTGGCATCAACTCCGCTTATAATAGCTTGTGTTGCAAATGTATGGCGGAGGTCGTGAAACCTAATATCCGATAGTTCTGCTTTTTGTAATATTTCTTTCATTTTGCGATAAGCTTTTTTAGGTGGAATCGGAATTTGAGGATTATTCTGTTCTGTAAATATCCACTCACTTTTAGCAGTTTTCTTTCGTCTTCTTAATATTTCTGCCGTATTTTCAGGCAGATAAAAACTTCTTTTACCTTTTCCTGTTTTGGTTTCACCCTCAGTTACAATTCAGTTATTTACCTCTATACTACGGTTAACATTTAGTCTGCCTGTTTCTTCATCAAAGTCTGACCATTTGAGACCGCAAATTTCACCTCTGCGAAGTCCTGTTGTAAGTTCAGTATAGAAGAAATCTCGCCAATCCTCCTCGGTATCAATAACTTTTAAGAATTTATCTAACTGCTCACTTGTAAATCCTAACAAAGTACCTACAGCATTAACGTAAGGATTACCACGATAGAAATGGTTAGCTTTGAGTTCGATTTTAAGTGCCTTAATATCTAAACCTTGTGACGGATTAGCTGTTACAAAAGCTAAAATATCATCAGGTTTTGAATTATATATTCCCGCTTCATGAATAGCAATAATAGTTAAATCATCTTTATATTTATTTTGAATTTCATTAAAATGCGGAAGTTCTAATACACATGGAGTACATCCATCCCACCAGAAATTAATAACAGTAATTTTTCCGCGGTTATTTAGAACTGAAAAAGATTTATCTGAACCAATTAAATTAATTGTTTTATTAATGCAAATATCTCCGATATTTTTACCAACAGATTTGCCTAACATAACAGGATTGATTATTGATATATAATCTTCATCAGTTATTAATTTATTTTCTTTAATTAAAATCTTATCATTTTTATCTGTAAAAACTGTAAATGGATAAATTACTTCTTTATTAAATTTCTTTATTAAGTAATTATTTTTATCTACACTTACAAAAATACCATGTTTTTGTAATTCAATTAGTTCATTTCCATTAATATACTCATTTTCTTTGTTTGATAATATTAATATAATAT
>CALAEU010000194.1 GCA_937891215.1 uncultured Clostridia bacterium | reverse complement strand
GTGGAAGCAGCGGTTGGAAGATGCTGCGACGAAACCGCCACAGACCTGCCCATCCTCCTGGGGTGCAGCCTACGATTGCCCGCTTCATGAGCAGTACCGTGACGGCAAGTATTACGCTCGCCCCTTTGATTGTGAGAGTTGCAGCTATAATCTTGCGACCTACCCTGAGTGCAAGTGTCTGGCATTCAAGGGCATCCAGCATCTGCGTGATTTCAAGCGCCCTGACGAACAGCTTCAGGCAGAAGTCAGTGACCGCCGCAAGGCCAACGAGGAGCGGCTGCGTCTGATTGCCATTCAGCAGGAGCAGCGGGAAAAGCTCCGTAATCTCAAGTCAACAATTCTTGACTATAAAGATTTGGTTGACAGCTACGTTAAGGTTACAGACTGGCGTGTTAAAGAAAACTCAACAGTTACATATTCTGTTGGTGGTCTTATTCTTTCAAACTCAGGTGCAATTACTGCTAACTACTGGCTTTCAGAAATTTATGATGAAGAAGTTGCAAATGCTCACCGAAATGGTGATATTCACATCCACGACCTTTCAATGCTTACAGGTTACTGTGCAGGTTGGTCATTAAAACAACTTATTAAAGAAGGTTTAGGCGGTGTTCCTGGCAAAATTACTTCTGCTCCTGCAAGTCACCTTGCAACTCTCTGCAACCAAATGGTGAATTTCCTTGGTATTATGCAGAATGAATGGGCAGGTGCTCAGGCTTTCTCATCATTCGACACATATTTAGCACCATTTGTTAAAGTTGACAATCTCGACTACAAAGCAGTTAAAAAATGCATTGAATCATTCATTTTCGGTGTGAATACACCATCCCGTTGGGGTACTCAGGCACCTTTCTCAAACATCACATTAGACTGGACTGTTCCTGCTGACCTTAAAGATATGCCTGCAATTGTAGGTGGTAAAGAAATGGACTTCACTTATGGTGATTGTAAAGCAGAAATGGATATGGTTAACAAAGCATTTATTGAAGTTATGATTGAAGGCGATGCTCACGGTCGTGGTTTCCAATATCCAATTCCAACATATTCTATCACTCGTGATTTTGACTGGTCAGAAACAGAGAACAACAAACTTCTCTTTGAAATGA
>CALAEU010000193.1 GCA_937891215.1 uncultured Clostridia bacterium | reverse complement strand
TGAAGAGTGAATACAAGTATCTCAGGGTGGAATGCGATGATATCATGTTCATAGAAGGCCAGAATGAGTATCTGAAGATTCATCTGACCGATGGAGATCCGTTTCTTACCCATATGACTTTCAGACAGATCTCAGATATACTTCCATCCTGTTTCCTGCAGGTACACAGGTCATATATAGTCAATATGAGGCATGTTGTGTCCGCGGACAGGACCTTGATTCTGCTGGAAGACGGCACAAGACTACCGGTAAGCAGCACCCGTAAGACAGATCTGCTTCAGTATATAAGCAAAATGAAATAGGATTACTACTTCCGGAATATTACATAATTGCTTATGATGAAATTGATGATTCCATACATAGCTCCGGATTCCCAACGTTTTCTTGCTATCTACATCCAGCCGGTAAACTTCTCTACAATCAGAAGCAATCCCAGCCTGAATATAAATACGGCAAGACCGGAAAGATTATAAACTGCAAACTGCCTTACAATATGCCGGGTTCTTGCGTTGACGATTTCTGTCTTGCGGTCTTTCCATACGTACATGTATGATATGGCAAAATTGACTGCAATAGAGCATTGGAAGGCAATCAGCGGAGATATGACATATTCGCCCCAGTACCCTTTTGTGAATACATGGTCAGAAAACAGCCATAGCACAAGCGTTTCGAAAATTGTGCCGACAACGCTTGTGCCGAGGAATTTAATGTACCGTATCAGTAGTTTCAGCATTTCGGCATAGGGTCTATATCCGCATACTCCCTGGCGTCTTTATATACAGTAATCAGGTGTATAAGTACAAGAATAGCCACTATGATAACTCCTATATAATCCAAAGCTCCGAATGTCATCTGTCTTCCGAACACCTCGAACGAGTGGGAGAACTCCCTCAGAGGGCGTATAAGTGCAAACAGAGTGTTGATTATTATCATGATTATCCGGAACTCTGTCGGCCCCATTTTGATGTAGGTCAGCTTGAATTCCTTTTTCAGATGGGCATTTATACTCACATTTATCGTTATAAGAAGATACATCACAAGGGCAAGCAGGGCAATCTCGATATGTATCAGTCCGGACAGTCCGACTCCTACAAATATCATCACCTCATTGATCGCATCTACCGTATGGTCTATGTAGTATCCGTAAATCGGTCTTTGAGTCTTGCGGACCCTCGCGAGAGTGCCGTCAAGCGAGTCTCCGTACCAGTTGATTATGAAACCTAACGAGCTGAGCCATAAGAAGTTGATGTTTCGTGCAGACAAGATATATCCTGCAGCAATGACCACTGCTCCTACAATCCCGATGAATGTAAGAATATCTGATGTCACCCATTTAGGCTGGCGCTCAGCAAGCCATACCAGCACTTTCTTTTCAACTGCGTTAAGGACCGAAGTCTGTATCCTTACCGCATCTGCCTTGTTGTTTGTCATGTCAGTGTTGCTTATAAACCTTATTCCTAAAAAATCACCAAGCAGCATTTCTTCCGGGAATTCAGCCGGTTGCTCGGGATAAATCATCTGTCATATAGCAATTCTCGTTCTTTTCCGCTTTGATTGACAACTTCAGCTGTAAGACGCAGCAGGCGGATCTCCAATCAATAAGTCCTAATAATGGCAGCATCTGCCTTGAAATGACAGGTATAAACAGAAATGTCATCATGGAATTTATTTGAAATGATATGAATATAATGTAATTTCGTGCTATTGTATGATATTTTTGATTGTATTGAAAATAATTTCTTGGATTATATTATATTTATGCATAATTATATTATATTTGTATCATTAATTTAATCGACGATGAGCACTGGGTATATAATAGGGAATAGTGAAGTTTTATGTAAACTGTCTTATAATCAAAGGAATAATAAATTTTGGACAACCGTTTACGTTCGTGAAGGAAGGGGTATTTATCTCCTTGAAGATTCTCTCAGACCTCTTAATGAGGGGGACCTTCTTGTCTTTCCGCCAAAGGTCGCATTCAGCTTTGCATCTGAAGATTTAGGAGATGAATATAATATAAATACAACGGCGGCTGTTCTTCGTTTTGACAGTGCATGGCTTGATGCTCTGCTCGCTGCTTTTCCTGCCATTTCGCAGCCCGTCTTGAGGGTCAAGGAGCTGCGTTCACCTCTTTCAGTATGGGGCCCGAAATGGATGAAACTGTCCACCCTTCTCTGTGAGTCGCTCGAATGCGAGGCATCCCGACAGCCCCTTAAGATCATTGAAATTCTTCTGTTGTTGTCTACGTCGGATGACTTCGCCTTGATTCGCCAGGTAGATGAGTGCGATACACAGACGACAGCAGAGAGGAAGTCGAAGATAGACCGCTTTCTGGAATGCAATTATTGCAACAGAGTCACTCTTGATGACATTTCACGCTATGTCGGCATGAGCCGGACATATTTCTGCCAGTTCTTCAAGACTCACTACAAAGAAGGCTTTTCCGACCATCTGACGAGAATCAGAGTTGAAAAAGCCTCGGTTATGTTGTTGCATACAGATAAGCCCATCCCGGCAATTGCACAGGAGTGCGGATTCAAGACAGTCCAGTACTTCACCCGAGCCTTCAAGAAGGTCAAGGGAGTCACTCCCGGGGCTTTCAGAAAGAATTCGTAAACAACTGGTAGGTAAAGAGCCGTTAAAGGTTTACCTTCAGGTTATGCAGTCCGCAGTCGGCGTGACCCGATGGACGGTCTGCAGCGTGGAGCTTAATGGTGTGGGTTCCTTTCCGGAGCGTAGAAGGCAGCTTGACGGTCATATGACGGATTTTCTGCTCCTGTGCCTTTCCGATTCCGAACGACAGGGTGTTCTCAAAGCGGTTATATGCCCTGACGAGTATTGTAGAAGCGCCTTCAGGAAGGTCTACAAGCAGCTTTTCTGTCTTTTTGACTGTACGGTACGGGTTCAGATGTTTTGTCTGAACGGCTCCGTTCACCACCACTTCCACACCGTTGCCGGCGGTTACGTCAAACACATATGATCCGGCCTTGTCAGTCACGACCTTTACAGCCATAAGGTGGTTGCAGAACGGCAGGACGGGCATTTCCACGAAAGTCTCTGCTCCTGCGACCGTGCTGCATTCTACTCCCTCCCACGACGCCGGGCCATCAAACACTCCGCCTCTGAGTCTCGTGTATCCGCTTTCTGCAAAGCTGACTTCGGCTGTCGAAGGACGGATACCGGAAGCAGTCAGCACGACCGGAATCTGCGCTCCATCCACGTCCAGCACAATCTCGCGTCCTTCTTCGCCAGACGTGTATTGAATCTCTATCTCACTCACAGCAGCTCCGGTCCTGACGTTCCAGGTGTATCCGACGGTGCTCCTGTAGTTGCTGTAGTAATCAAAGCAGGAGTAACTGAATCCCGGGACGGCGTTCGCCCAAGAGAGAGTTTCCTCAGCAGAGATGACATCCGCGGGAATCTGAACTGGTCGGTCGAATGCAAGTTTCACAACATGAACGTCTGTAGGATCGGCATACATGGCTTCATCCACATGCACCTGGCAGATGCCTTTGCTTATCCTGGCCTTTGCTCCGTCTGCACTGCGGAGTCGCATGCCTCCTGCCGGCAGACATATAAGCCCGTTATCCGGGCACGCCCCTGTCAAAAGCAGGTATAGCTCATTGCCCTTTGCCGTGACGTCGCCCCAGGCAAACTCATCCGTAAATGGTGATGCTTTAGTCCCGTAAACAGCCTCAGCATTGTTCTCAAGCCACTTTCCGACAGCGAGCAGTACATCTTTCTCAAACTCAACCACGCTTCCGTCGGAAGCCGGACCTATGTTGAGCAGGTAGTTTCCTCCATGGGACACCACCTTGATCAAAGTCCTGAGTTTTTCGGCCACCTTGTCGCTGACAAGTCCTCTTTCCTGCCAGCTTCGGTAGCTCCATGTCTCGTTGAACATGGATGCTGCGCTCTGCCAAGGGGCCTGAAGTGCAGTCTGGGGCAACTTGTTGTCCGCCATCACAGCGAAATCATAGTAGTCGTTGCCAAGGCGCCCACTGACCATGCAGTCCGGCTGAAGAGACTTTACAAGCTCGTACAGTTCCTTGCTCTGCCAAGGTTCCAGCGAGCCCATGTCGAACCATAGTTCCGATATCCTGCCGTATGAAGTCAGCAGTTCGCGCACCTGTGCCTTGCTGAATTCATGATGCTCCTTGGTCACGAAGTCCGCGTTATGGCTTGAAATAGGGTAGGCGTGAGGAAAATTCCAGTCGATCAGGGAGAAATAGAGTCCGAAATTCAGACCCTCCTTCGCACAAGCCTCGGATAACTCCTTGACAAAGTCCCTTCCCTGGGCAAGCATGTCCATGCTGTTGTAACCGGTGGTCTGCGTGTCGTACATGCAGAAGCCGTCATGATGCTTTACATTAAGTACCATACCTTTAAACCCTGCATTTTTAAAAAATGTTACCCATTCTTCTGCATTGAATTTTTCAGGCACAAAGTTTTCTGCTTTTACATTACCATCAGTCCACTCTCTGTTTACAACAGTAGGAAGACCAATATTTATAAAACCGTAAAATTCGGTTTTCTGCCACTCTAACTGACGCTCTGACGGCTTAATTTCCGCCGCTATTTCATAAGGTTTCATAAAAAGAATAATCCTTTCAGTATTGTTGTAAGGCGACAAATTTTGTCGCCTTACAACAATCTAATTACTTTCCGCTATCATTGTTAGTAACAACAATATCTGCACCTGAACCTAAAATATCTTTAATAACAACATCACCAATTTTAACAGGTGCTTCTATAGATGCTTCGTTTATAAGCTTCATACACTCAAACATTTTGTCCTTTGGAACAGGTTTTGAAGATTTAACAGGCACAACAGGTAAAGCACCACCAATGAGTTTTACTGTTGTTGTAAGACTTCTCACAGGATTTGTAAGTTCATCTCTTGCATATTTGTCACCGCGTTTGCAAGTGTTACCTGTAACAGAAAGAATTTCTCCGTTTTCAATTTCCACTTCAATAGGACAACCTAACGGACAGGATACACAAATTAAATTCTTTTTCATTTTTCGTACCCCCTTATTCTTCTATTCTTACAGTGATTTCACTGTTTTCGTTCATATTTTTAAGCATTTCAGGTGTAATTTTAACATTTTCCATTTCACCCGGTGCTAACATAACTTTCTTCTTTGATGAAAGAATATTACCATCACATTCAACAACAACTTTTGCACCTTTGTAAACTTGTCCCACTCTGAAGTAGAGTTTAACATCATCTTCATTTTCAATATTAACTCTTTGCGGAACAATGTAACGCACACCGTTTATACCTTTTGTATTAATGAATGTACCACCCTGTTTTTTACCGAAGATGTAATTTGCAGCACCTTTACCTGCAATTTTACTTTCTTCAGTAACATAGTCAACAAGGTCGTGAACCTGAAGAACATTACCACAAGCAAAAATACCCTTGTGTAAAGTTTCTCTGTATTCGTCAACAACAGGGCCACCTGTAACTCTGTCAAGTTCTATGCCAACACCGTTTGAAAGTTCATTTTCAGGAATAAGACCAACTGACAAAAGAAGTGTATCACATTCAATGTATTGTTCTGTACCCGGAATCGGTTTTAACTTCTCGTCAACATTAGCAATAGTGACACCTTCGAGTCTTTCTTTACCGTGAGTAGCAATAACTGTGCAACTGAGTCTTAACGGAATACCAAAGTCATCAAGACACTGAACAATATTTCTTTTAAGACCACCTGAATAAGGCATAAGTTCACAAACAACTTTAACTTCTGCACCTTCAAGAGTCATTCTTCTTGCCATAATAAGACCAATATCACCAGAACCTAAAATAACAACTTTTTTACCTGGCATATACCCGTCAATATTTACATATTTCTGTGCAGTACCGGCAGTCATAACGCCTGCAGGACGAGAACCTGCAATAGAGAGTGCGCCCCTTGGTCTTTCACGGCAACCCATAGCGAGAACTACTGCAATTGCTTTAATCTGAATTAAACCATCTTTATTGTTTACTGCAGTAACAACATTATCTTTTGAAACATCAAGAACCATTGTGTCGGTGTAAACATCAATGTCTGTTTTTTCTACCTCTGCAATAAATCTACCGGCATACTCAGGACCAGAAAGTTCTTCACCAAAATAGTGAAGACCAAAACCTGTGTGGATACACTGTTCAAGAATACCGCCGAGTGTTTCTGCTCTTTCTAAAATGACGATTTTCTCAACGCCCTCTTCTTTAGCCTGAAGAGCCGCCGCCATACCAGCAGGACCACCGCCAACTACAACTAAATCATAATTTAACATCTTCCTGCCACCTCACTTTGTTTTATCGTACATAATTTCAGATTTTCCACCGAATTTTGTTATTGTATTAACAGGAACATTTAATTCTCTTGCTAATATTTCAACAACTTTACTACCACAGAAGCCACCCTGACATCTGCCCATACCGGCTCTTGTTCTTCTCTTGACACCATCAACATCTCTTGCACCTGCAGGAGCGTGAATTGCGTCAATAATTTCGCCTTCTGTAATTGTTTCACAACGACAGATAATTCTGCCGTAAGCCTTGTTTTTCTCAACGAGTTTTGCTCTCTGATTAGATGTCATTTCTCTGAATCGAACCGGTGCAGGTCTGTTTGGATTAAACGCTGATTTCTTTTCCACATCACCGAGAAGTTCAGTAACAATACCTGAAACCATTTCTGCAATAGCAGGTGCAGAAGAAAGACCAGGTGATTCAATACCTGCAACATTTATGAATTTTTTATTTTTTTCTGATGAACCGATAATAAAATCATCTGCTGTGCAGTGTGCACGATTACCGCTGAATGAAGTAATCGCATTTCTTAAAGAAACTGCAGGAATACTCTTTATAGCAGAATTATAAACTGATTCGAGACCTTCTGCTGTTGTTTCTACATTGTCACCGTCATCATGCTCAATAGCAGATGGGCCAACAATTAAGTTACCATCAACAGTAGGTGAAACAAGAACACCTTTACCCATTTTTGTAGGGCATTGAAAAATTGTACTGAACGCCAATGCACCCTGTGACTTATCAAGAAGGTAATAGTCCCCTCTACGAGGCTTGATTTCAATTGAAGTGTCGCCAATCATTTCTGCAACTTTGCCTGAATGAACACCTGCTGCATTTATAACAATACCTGCTTCAATTTCTCCTAATGTTGTTTTGAGTGTGAAACCGTCACTGTTTTGTTCAATTGCTTTTACTTCGCAATTTCTTAAAAACTCTGCACCATTTGTAACAGCGTTTTCAAGACCTGCAATAGTTAATTCATAAGGACAAACTATTGAAGATGTTGGAGCATAAAGTGCCGCAACTGCAGAGTCACCAATATTGGGTTCTCTTTTTACAAGTTCATCTCTATAAACTATTTCGAGACCTGGAACACCGTTTTCTTTACCCCTTTCAAGAAGTTCCTGTAAATGCGGAATTTCTTCTTCAGAAAAAGCTACAACATAAGCACCGATATTTTTAAGTGGAACATTAAGTTCTTCACATGCTACTTTCATAAGTTCAACACCACGAACATTAAGTTTCGCTTTTAATGAACCGGGTTTTGCATCAAAACCTGCGTGAACAATTGCACTGTTTGCTTTAGTTGCACCCATAGCACAATCGTTTGCTTTTTCTAACAATGCAACCTTAATGTTGTATTTAGAAAGTTCTCTTGTGATAAGTGAACCTACAACACCAGCGCCGATAACGGCTACATCGTATTTCATTTAAACAACTCCTTCATTCATGCCAAAATATAACGAGTATATTATACCAACAACACATTTAAAAATCAAGTATTTGCAGAATGTAATATATACCTCGCTTTCATTTTTCTTACTTTTATCTTAATATTTTTTAAGAAATCAAACATTTTCCCCTTTTTCTCTTGAATATCCAACAAATCTATGCTAAAATGATTAAAAACTTTGATAAGATGTATTGTTTATGGAGGGCATTATGTCAAATAATGATGAACGTTTATCTAAAGTAAACGCTAATGACAGACGTGTAAAGAGAACAAAAAAGCTTTTAAGAGATTCACTCTTTTCTCTTTTACAGGAAAAATCAATAAATGAAATTACTGTTACAGAATTAACAGATGTTGCCGATATTAACCGTGCAACTTTCTATTTTTACTATACAGATATATTTGATATGTTAAACCAGATTCAGAATGAAGCATACGAATTGTTTGAAGATGTGTTACAAGGTGCAGACGAGTGTGCCGCTACACCAGAAGCATTTGTAAAATATGTTAAAAATATTCTTTTGTTTTGCAAACAAAACACCGCTATTGCACGTTTTGTTATAACACGTGAGTACACCAACAACAAGGTTCTTACAAAAATCAAAAAATTACTTGCAAAAAATGTTCCTGTTGCAAAAGAACAATATGCCCAGGACGACCCAAGAAGGTTTATTTTAAATTTCGCTCTCAACTCACTTACAGGCACAGTTGTTGACTGGATGGATGATGGAATGATAATTCCGCCAGATGTTATGGCAGAATTTATTGCTGATATGTACATAAACGGTTCACTTTTTGCCAAAAATAAATTTTCTTCATACTCAAAAATAGATGAATAAAACACCAAACGCTGTATTTAATTTCAAGAATTAAATACAGCGTTAAATTTCGCGAAGTCACCAAAGAGTTTCAGCTCTTTGATGACTTCGCGTTTTTTTATTCAACTGATTTAAGTGATTCAACCATACTGATTTTCTTGAGTTTTCTGTGCATCATAAGATTTACTATTACTGCAAAGAACACTGTACAGAAACCAGCAATTACGAAACTCCACCATTTAAGTTCTGTACTGAATGTAACCGTATCAATATCTACTACACCTACAACCGCCAAGTTAAGGAATATACCCGCAACAAGACCGATTACAATACCGAAGAATGTAAGTATAACATTTTCACGATAAATATAAGCAGAAACTTCGTCATCATAGAATCCTAAAACTTTTAAAGTTGCAAGTTCTTTGATACGCTCATTTATATTTATGTTGTTAAGGTTATAAAGAACAACAAATGCAAGTGTTATAGCCGCAAATATAAGAATGAGAGTAACAATAGTAAGAACATCAATTATATTATTGAAGTTATCAATAACAACAGTTGTATAAACTGTACCATTAACACCTTTAATATCACCAATCTGTGATTCAAGCGTTGCTTTTTGTTCAACCGACATTCCGTCAGTAATTGAACAGAACAAGTAGTTATAATCAGGCACAGTATTTGTCATTCTGTAATATGTACCCGGTGTTACATATACATAATGGAATGTGTAGTTATCAGAAATACCAGTAACATTCACCTGATATTCAACCTTTTTAGAACCTTCTGTCCACGAAAGTTTGATTGTATCGCCAATTTTTGTTTTTGTTTTATCAGCAAACTTTCTTGTTATAACTGCACCTTCATCTGTAAACGGAACATCTTTGTTACCGTCTTTCATATTTATAAACTCTTTAAGCATTCCTGGTGCTTGTGGAACTAAAACATCAACTTCCATAACTTTGTCACTTCTGTCAGAATAGCCCTCACAAACTTTCAAGTAACCAAGCATTGATTTTTCAATTCCCTGAATTTCTGTAATGCTCTTTACTGT
The DNA here is from genome assembly GCA_937891215.1 of uncultured Clostridia bacterium. The sequence continues at coordinate 15,500 of CALAEU010000193.1, read as the reverse complement.
TTCACTGTTAGGTGTATAACCCTCTTTACTATCTTTTAAAACAACCTGTAAATCGTACTGTGCCACACCATTTTCGCCGTACTGGTTAGTAATAACTGTACCAATAGCATTCTGAAGACCGAAAGCCGCTAACATAAGTGCAGTACAACCTGCAATACCTATAACAGTAACTGCAAAACGCTTTTTGTTTCTGAAAAGGTTTCTTACTGTAACTTTTGAAGTAAAGTTAAGTCTCGACCAGATAGCTGTGAAATTCTCAAGGTAAACGCGTTTACCATCTTTAGGTGGTTTTGGTCGCATAAGAATCGACGCAGGTGTTTTGAGTTCTTTGTGACACGAAAGATATGCCGCAAAAGTTGTAAGACCTACTGAAATCAAAAGACCTAAAAGTATATAACCCGGGAGAAGTTTTATTGTAAGTTCTGGTATTTCATACATAATACTCCAAGCGGTGAATATTGCGTACGGAAGACCAGAGAAACCAGCAAGAATACCGATTATGCTACCAATAGTACTTGCAGAAACTGCGTATATGAGATATTTGCTCATAATAGTTTTATCTTCATAACCCAATGCTTTCATAGTACCAAGTTGTGTTCTTTGTTCTTCAACCAATCTTGACATAGTTGTAAGACAAACAAGTGTTGAAACTATAAAGAAGAATGTCGGGAAAATGTACGCAAGTCTTTGCATATTTTCTGCTGCTTCACCATAACCCGTGTAACCAGGTGAATCGCCACGGTCATAAACTGACCAACTAGCACCATTATTTATTGATTCAAGTAATGCAATACCTTTTGAATATTCAGTTTTTACAACACCTAATTTAGAATTTGCTTCTTCTTCTGCTTCTTCAAGTTTCTTTTCAGCATTTTCTAAAATCTGCTGAATATTCTGAAGTTGCATTGTCTGGTAAGTAATCTGTGTCTGTGCATTGGTATATTCAGTCTGTGCTTTTAAAGAACCGAACTGAAGGTCAAAACCACTTGATTGAATCTGGTCTTTAAATTGTGCCAATTGTGATTCTGCTTGTTCTAATTGAGCATTAGCATTATCAAGTTGTGTTTTTGCGCTTTTTAATTGCTGGTCTGCGTCATACCATTCAGCATACTTTTCGTCATACTCTGCCTTGCCTTTAGCATACTGTTCTTCTGCTACAACAAGCTCAGAATTATATTGTTCAAGTAATGCTTCTGTTTCAACTACAACATCGGCTGCCATACCCTGACCTGTTAAGTTAGATGCAGAAAATAAAATCTTTGCAAGTTCAGGGTTCGTCTGCTCAAGGCGTTCTGCCATTTTATCTAAATCGAGATCTTCCTGAGAAACATTCTGATTATTCTTAATAGTATCGAGTGTTGACTGTGTACTGCCGATTAACGCCTCAGTAGTTTCAATTTTAAGTTTCGCACTTAAAAGTTCATTATTTGCAGTGTTGAGTTTTTCTTTTGCCTCGTCTGCTGTAGCCTTATTCAAGTTATATTCATTTGTTTTTGCAGTGTGCTCTGCTCGTTTCTGGGCAACAACAGTAATTTTTGAGTTATACTCATTAACCGCCGCTAAATACTGGTCACTACCTGACTCAAGTTGTGACTGTGCAGCGTTGTATTTTTCCTGAAGTTCTGCCTGAGCAGCAGCAAGTTTTTCTTCACCTGTTTTTTCAAGTTCTCTGTACTTTGCTATTTCATCCCTTGCGCCCTGCAACTGTGAATTTATACCTGCTTCTGCTTGTGCGATCTGATTTTTAGCACTTATAAGTTTTTGTGGAAGACCAGTACCTAATGATGTTGCTCTTTCCTTTACGATTGACTCTGATGCTAAAAGAATTGTATTCTGCATTTCTTCAACATACTCATTGTAATCGTCTGTATAAGCAACAAACTTGTCACTATCTTTAAGTGTGATATACGCTTCACTGTAATAATCAATTCTTGGTTGGAAAGCTTCATTTGAAACATAAACGAAGTCACCCAACTTACCACTACCAGCGGTAGTAGCACCACGCTCATAAGAAACCCAGTAAGGCGAAAGAACAATTCCGACAATTTCAAATTCGTTAACTCTTAAGTAATAAGATATTTCTTCATTGTCGCCAACAACCTTAATTTTATTACCAATTTTAAATTGGTCAGGAGTTGTAAGGGCACTACAAGTTACAACACATTCATTAGCTTTTTCAGGATATTTACCTTCGACTAATTGAAGTCTGTTTATGTAATTTTCATCATCTTCACCATTCTGATGGAATGAATACACCTGATTCATATCCATACCGAACACACGAACTGTAAGTTCTGAACCGTCAATATCAACGATACCTTCAAATTCTTCGCTATCTTCTGCGGGTACCTGAACAAATCCATCAACAAATTTCATACCCTGAACAGCTTTTACCCCGTCTATTATACGGACTCTTTCCAAATCCTGTTCGTAAAGTCCTATAAACGACTGCAATCGCAAATCCATAAGATTGTTAGTTTTATAATAATCATCTGCTGACTCAGTCATATCGGTAGATACGGAATTAAGTCCCACAAAAAGACCGCTACCTAAAGCAACAATTAACACAATAGAAATAAATCGGCTTATGGTCTTTTTTATTGAACGAACCGTATCAATAGCGTACGCTCTTGTCATCTTTCAAAAATCCTTTCTCACATCAAGTTAATTTACCAATCTATATCCTGAACAGAAACTGGATTTTCGTTGACTTCATTTTTTACAACGCGTCCACTTTTTACTGTTATTATTCTGTCTGCCATAGGTGCAAGTGCAGAGTTATGGGTAATAACAACAATTGTCATACCAGACTCACGGCTTGTATCCTGTAACAATTTCAATATCTGTTTACCAGTATTGTAGTCGAGCGCACCAGTAGGCTCGTCACAAAGAAGTATTTTAGGATTTTTCGCAAGTGCTCTGGCAATAGAAACACGCTGCTGCTCACCACCTGAAAGTTGCGCAGGGAAGTTGTCAAGTCTTTCACCAAGACCAACTCTTTCAAGCACTTTAACAGGGTTAAGAGCCTTTTCACCTATCTGTGTCGCAAGTTCAACATTTTCAAGTGCAGTAAGGTTTGGCACAAGATTGTAGAACTGGAACACAAATCCAACATCAAATCTTCTGTATTCTATAAGACTTTTATTGTCATATTCGTTAATCAATTCACCGCCGACACGGACTTTACCATCATCGCAATCGTCCATACCGCCTAAAATATTAAGAATTGTTGTTTTACCTGCACCAGAAGCACCTAAAATAATACAGAACTCGCCTTGTTCAATATTAAAAGTAACTCCATCTGCAGCATTTATTGTAACTTCACCCATTTTGTAGGTTTTGTAAACAGACTCAAACTCTATAAAACTCATTTAATTCAGCCTTTCAACACTAAATAATCTACATTTACTGTTCAATTTGAACAGACTTGTTTTACATTCTACAATAAATAACAATTTTAGTCAATGAAAATAAAGAACAAAAAATAAATTTACAAATAGTAAACATTTTCATTTCTTTTGAGAAATCGATTTACTCGCTTCTTTAATAACCTTCGAAGCAACCGGAATTGCAGTAGATGAACCCCAACCACCATTTTCGACAACTACAACTATTGCCAACGGGCAATCTGAGTCTTCTAAAAATCCTAAAAACCATGAATGTGGTTTTTCAGTATCAGACACTTCTGCAGTACCTGTTTTACCACACATAGTAACACCTGAAAAATTCCAGTCACCATAGTTATTTTTTACCGCACCACGCATCAGTTCTTTAAGTTTTTTTGCATTTTCAGGAGTTGTGTAAACTACTTCTTCTGTTGTTACCTCTTTCACAACGCGTCCTGATGGCGAAGCAAAATTCTTTACAACAAAAGGCAATTTTGCAGTACCGTTGTTCGCAATAGCACCCGCAATTGTAAGTGCATGATACGGATTCATAAGTGTAGTGTACTGACCAACAGATGCCCATGCAATATCTGAAGCACTTGATTCGTTTAAATTTATTATACTTTCTTCAGTAAAACTGTTACCGAAGGCAAAATTTTTACCAAAACCGAAAGCATTTGCGGTGTTTGCAAGTTGTGTAGCACTTAATTCTTTTGAAAGTTCAGAGAATGCACAGTTACAGGACTGACTGAATGCTTCTTCTATATCCAGTTTTCCGTGTTTTCTCGGGCAACTTACACTTACACCATTTATAAACATTTCACCCTCGCACTCATATTCCCAACTTTCAATATCGGGAATATTCTCGAAAACACACGAAGCGGTGATTATTTTAAACACAGAACCAGGTGTATAAAGGCCATCTAAAAGTCTATTAAGATAAATCCCCTCATATTTTCCATCCGTATTTTTTTCAATTTCTTCTGTTGACGGTTTATTTCTTATATCAAAATTCGGACTTGAAACAGAACAGATAATTTCACCTGTTTTATAATTATAAACTGCAACAATGCCTTTTTTTGAACCCAACGCATCAAGGGCAGTCGCAGAAACAGACGCATCAATAGTGAGTGTAACATCATTACCACGTTCATATTTTTTCAGCGAGTAAATACCAGTTACAAGATTATATCCTATAAGTTCTCTCTTATAAGCAGTCTGCACACCTGACGCTATATAACCCTCACTGTCACCAACAATATGAAGTGTTGAGCGTCTTATTCTTTCGGAGTTATTGTAAACTCTGTCACCATCAACCGTCTTGGCTAAAACTTCACCATTTCTGTCAAGTACATTACCTGCACCTATAAAACTACCGTCACCATTCACAAGATGATTATTAACTCTTAAAGTTGCCCATTTTTCTGCATTAACACCTAAGTTAAAAGCGAGGTAACAAAGTCCCACAGTAAAAATTGCTACCAACAAAAGCACAATAAAACCGCGTTTAGTTGTCGACTTCATTTTTCACCCTCCTTTTCTTTTTAGGCACCGGTCTTGCTAAGTCCGGCTTAAAATTAGAAAATGTTCTTGTATCTACCGATTTCATAAACGCAAGGAGGCAAAAACAACATATAATACTTGAACCACCTTTACTTATAAATGGCAAAGTAACACCTGTAAGTGGTAATAAATCGGTAACACCGAAAATATTAAGCATAGTCTGGAACAAAATCAGTGATATTGCCGCAACACCACTTATTGCATAAAAAGTGGATTTTGACCTTTGTGCATTTATGATTATTGCAACTGTAATCAAAGCAAATGTAACGGGAATTAAAAATCCCATAATTATTCCGTATTCCTCGCATACAACACCGAAAACCAAATCTTCTGCCGCCGCAAAAACATTACGGAGTTTTCCATTACCAAGACCTAACCCCAAAAGTCCGCCACTTGCAGAATAAATTAAAGTTCTCGTCTGCTGATAACCCGTTGTATCCATATTCTCCCATATATGAAGATACCCTGAAAATCTCGCTGCAACATAAGGTTTAAAAAGTATTATAAGTACTGCACCTAAAGCGGCAGCAATGCAGATAAGCATTATTGTTCTTATATCCCCAGAACGCATAAATGCAATAACGATAAATGTAAAAAAGAATATAAGTGCCGCACCAAAATCGTACATCAAAAACAACTCTAAAACGCAGATTGCTGCAAAAACAATGTAAAGTGTAAGTTGTTTTATTGACTGAAGTTTTTCAAGTGTTACTGCACCAACAAAAATAAATGCAACTTTAACAAGTTCTGATGGTTGTAAAGAAATACCACCGATATTCACCCAACTCAGAGCACCATTTGTTGGTTCTGCAATTAAGAGCGTAAGGGCCAGAAGTCCTATTGCACCAACTGCCAGCATATATCTGAAAACTTTTATAGTCTCAACAAAACGCAGAAGTGAAAGCAACACACAAAATCCGAGTACACCTATAACAATTGCAAAAAATTGTTTCAAAGCACCACCAGGATAAATACTCGCAACAATCCCAAGACCAATTGACGCAAATAAAAACGCGATGCTTTCAACTTCGAAACTCGTTATACGCATTACGAATGAAGCAAAGAAAAAATATCCCCACATAAGAATTATCATTCCTAAAAATGCTGACGCTACAAAAAAGTCAAACTTATTTTCAGGGAATGAAGTAAGAAGCATTGTAAAAAGATTAAAAACAGAAATAAGTGTCAGAATTATAAAATAATTCGGTCTTCCAAGAACTCCACTTTTATCTTTTATATATTTGAATTTATTTACAGAAAGTGTGTATTCAAGACCACCGAAACCTACTCTGTCACCATCGTAAATATTTGCTTTACTTTTTATTTTCTCGCCATTTACAGTTACGCCAGATTTTGAGTTTGTGTCAAACACCACAAACCCTTTATGCCTGAATGCCATAACTGCATGCAAGCGCGAAATAGTATCAAAACCTAAAACAACATCACAACTTTTATTTCTGCCAATTGATGTTTCGTTATCCCTTAAAGTTATAACTTCGCCTGTTATATCGTTTATAAGTCTGCCTCGTACTGGATTCGTCGCCTTTTTGAAAAACATAGCAAGAACTACCCTTATAACTACGTAAAAAGCAATTGTTAAAAGCACATATCTTGACACAGTCGTAAGTCCAAGAATGAATCCTTCCATATTTTTCACTTCCTTCAAGATGAATACATACTATATACTTTTTTATTATACAATACTATTTCAAAATAATCAATCTTTCTTGACAATACAGTGTTATCTATTGTAGAATTGAAGTGTATATTTAAATGCTTATTTTTTGGAGGTACTTATGGCAATTACAAAATCTTTATATGGCGAATTAAATGGTGTAAAAGTCCACACCTTTACACTCAAAAATAAAAATGGTATGAAAGCAGAAATTATTGAGAAAGGTGCTACTTTAGAAAAACTTTTTGTAAAAGACAAAAACGGTAATTTTATTGATGTTTTATCTGGTCACGATACACTTAAAGGTCACACCGAAAGAAGTGACTATCAGGGAGTTGTTGTTGGGCAGTACGCTAACAGAATAAAGGGTGGTAAATTCTCAATAGATGGTACAGAATACAACCTTACAAAGAACGATAATGGTATCACCTGCCTTCATGGTGGTGGTGAATACTCTTCTGCTATCTGGACAGGACAAGAAACGTCTGACAAGGCATTAACCTTTACATATTTCAGTGAAGATGGTACAGACGGATTCCCTGGCAATGTAAAAGCAAGCGTCACCTACGAACTTACAGATAATGACGAGTTAATTCTCACTTACAATGCAATTTCAGACAAAAAGACTGTTATAAATCTTACAAACCACGCTTATTTTAACCTTAATGGTTTTGATTGCGGTAATATTTTAGACCACGATTTACAGATTGATGCAGATTATTTTACACCAATTGACGAAACAAGTATTCCATTAAAGATGGCAGAAGCAGTCCATAACACCCCATTTGATTTCAGAAAGAGCAAGAAAATCGGTAAAGATATTAACAATACCGACTGTGAACAGATTAAAAATGGTAATGGTTACGACCACAACTTTATTATCAATAATTTTGATGGTAGATTAAAAACTTGTGCAGTTGCAAAAGGTGATAAATCAGGAATCACAATGGAAGTTAAAACAACACTTCCTGGTGTTCAGTTCTACACAGGTAACTTCCTTGACGGTACAATTCTTGGTAAAGAAGAAAAACCTCTTACAAAAAGATGTTCTTTCTGTCTTGAAACACAAGTTTTCCCTGATTCACCTAATCACCAGGACTGGTGCAAATGTGTATATGACAAAGACGAAGTGTATAAGTCACAAACCGTTTTCGCATTTTCCTTATAATTAACATTTCGTTCATTGACTATATAATACTTTTTTGTTATAATATGGTTTCATTTACAACATTTTAGAAATGAGGATAATGATGAAATTAAAACACCGCGTCATAGCGGCTATTCTTGCTGTAATCACTTGCTCTTCAATTTTCACTTTAAGTGTTTCAGCAAAAAAATTTGCAAAACAAATTAACACCAATTTAGGTATTTCAACTCAATATGCTTATGAAGAAAACAACCCCTCTTGGCTTCGTAAATTCATCATCAAAGAAAATATGCTTTCTGTCGATGGCATTATAACCGAAAAGGCATTGCACCCTGTTACCAATTATCCTTATATAACAGATGCACCTTGCTTTAAAGAGGAAGTTGAAGAATACGCTCACTATTACACTCTTGATGAAGAATCTCAAAGAGCGGCTTATATTTATGTATTTCAACAGTTAGGGGCACTCTCTATAATTGGTGACCCTGACGCTACTGACCAGTCAAAAGCAGAGTGGTTGAGAGAGCAAGGTATTCTTATCACACCAGAACAGGAAGAAGACCCTGACTCTATATTTATGATTAGTGCTCTCTATGCATTATGGAAAAATGATTTCTATTATGTTTTCACTGGTGAAAGAATAACAATACCACCAGGAACAACACTTGAAGCGGCACTTATGATGTATATGGTGGCTCTTGATGGTGATGACCGTTCACTCATTGCTTTTGTTTCCAAATACTTTGACATTACATCTATAGTAAGTCTCGAAGATTATATTTATTACACTTGTCTTTTCGCTCTTTATACAAATGGTTATGTTACTTCACGCGAACTTGTTTCAATTGAAAGAAGCGAAGCATTCAGAAGACTTGCTATTATGTCAATTTCAAATGCAGGCATTTCTGTTGACGCAAGTACTGCAACTGACGAAGAAATACAAATAAAATATATGGCGGCTATGCTCGGTACACAGTACAACGTAACTTTAGACCCTGATTCAGTATTCAAAGCAAACAAGCAAAAAACTCTGGCACACTACATAATTCAGAGAATGGCTTACGAAGATAAAGGCATAGCACTTTCTTCTGTAAAATACACTTATGAACAAGCGTTTGATATTGTTCTTCAAAAAACAAACCGATTTGATTTAGAGAAAAAATTCTATTCTGATATTTACGAATACAATTTATACCTCGATTATTTCAGGGATTTGATTTATATAAACCCAACACCAATTGACAACGCTTATATGACAGTAAAAATAAATAACAAAACAGTTGACCTTGCACAATATGCAAAAGTTGCGTTGTCAAAAGAACCTGTACAAACTGTTAATGTCAATGTTCAATATAATGGTGCTTCCGCAGAAACAACCACTTATAAAATCAATGTTTATCAGGGAATAGAAAATGCCCCTGATGATGAAAACGCAACCGGTGTTGTTTCAGGTTTCGGTGGCAACGTTTCCGCAAACTTAAATAATACAATACCCCCCAGTTATGACTACTTAAATCCGTCACTCAATGCAAATGTATCTACACCGAATGCAAATCCACAGATTTTACATATAAACGAATTCGGTCAACTTGTTGATAGTCAAGGTAATGTTATAAGTGACACTGTTAAAGAAAGTTTACCTGAAGGTTACGGTTATATTTTAAATGCAAACGGTGTTGTAACAATAGGCAAACTTGACAGTATAACAACAACTACTGCTGATTCTTCCCAATCTTCTTTTAATAAAGAGGAAATCAAAATGATTGTTGTTTACTTTTCACTATTCCTTGTAATTGCTGCCAGTGTTGCAGGTTTTGTTTATTACAGATTAACAGTTAAGAGAAGAAGAACAAAATCTGTAAGAAAAACAAAGCAAAAGAAAAAAGATAAAAAGAAAAAATAATTCACTCTAAACTACCAATACTAAACTATAATACTTTTTTTAAATTTTGTTCATATTTTCTTGTAAAATTTGGTATACAATGAAACTGGTAGTTGAGTAAAAAATAATACAAAGGGGTGTTTTTATGGCTACCGAAAAAATACTTATTGTTGATGATGATGTCAACATCTGTGAGCTTTTAAGATTATATCTTGAAAAAGAAGGTTATTCTACAGAAGTTGTCAACAATGGTCTTGACGCAGTAACTGTTTTTTCCGAAACTAATCCCAACCTTGTTCTTTTAGATATAATGTTACCTGGTCTTGATGGTTGGCAGATATGCAGAGAAATAAGGAAAACTTCTCAGACACCTATTATTATGCTTACTGCAAAAGGTGAGGTTTTTGATAAAGTTTTAGGTCTTGAACTCGGTGCAGATGATTACATTGTAAAACCTTTCGAACCAAAAGAAGTTATCGCAAGAATCAAAGCAGTTTTAAGACGTACTACACCTGCTCAAACATCTTCACAGGAAACAAATAAAATTGTTACTTATGATAAACTTTCAATAAATCTCACAAACTACGAGTTGAAAATCAATGGAGAGTATGTAGACGCTCCACCAAAAGAACTTGAACTTATTTATCATCTTGCAAGTAACCCTAACCGCGTTTATACACGCGACCAGCTTTTAGATGAAGTATGGGGATTTGAATATTACGGAAACTCAAGAACAGTTGACGTTCATGTTAAGCGTTTAAGAGAAAAACTTGAAGGCGTTTCAGACCAATGGGAGTTAAGAACTATATGGGGTGTCGGCTACAAGTTTGACACAAAAGCATAATTTATGGAAAAATTAAAATCAAAATTTTCTAATAATAAACGCGGTGCCTTCTTCCTTAAATACTTTGTTATTTTAGCGGTAATAATTGTAATAGGTTTTATTATTACAGGTATTACTCTTATGGCTTTCGTTTACAATTTTTCTAAACAGGAAACTTTAGCATCTTTAAGTAAAAACTCTATTGCAATTTCTGATTTTTCTGCTGAAATATTATGTTCAGATTTAGCGCTTCACAACCCGGAAGCAACTGCCTTGCTTTTTTACAACAATTTAAAACTTACTGCAGATGCAAGTGGCAGTATGGTTTTTATGTGTAATGCTGATGGTAAAATTATTGCCTGTGATGACACTTTAAAAAAGCCTTTTGAAACTACACAACACGCTGTTTGTGAAGATCATAAAAGCATTCATATTCCAAAGGCATTCATTATAAAAGCAGAAGCAATCGGTTACGCAGACTATACAACACTTGGTGGTGTTTTTTCTGAAACCCACGCAGTTGCAATTTCACCCATAAGAATCGAAAATGAAATTGCAGGTTTTACTATTTGCGCCAGTCCTATATCAGGGCAGATTGCAGGTTACTTTATTAAACTTTTAACTTCGTTTTTATCCGCTGCGGTTTTCGCATTGGTTATACTCACTCTTGCTCTTTTCTTCCTTGCAGATAAAATGACAAAACCTATAAGAAATTTAGCAAAAGCCGCAAGATGCTACTCTGTAGGTGATTTTTCATATAAAGTCCCTGAACCTACTGAGCAGAATGAAATGACTGAACTTATCATCGAGTTCAATTCAATGGCAGAATCTCTCGAAGCATTAGAAAATTCAAGAAGAAACTTTGTTTCAAGCGTTTCGCACGAATTCAAAACGCCAATGACTACAATAGGTGGATTTATTAATGGTATTCTTGATGGTACTATACCACCAGAAAAGCAAAATCATTATTTAGAAATTGTTTCTTCGGAAGTTAAAAGACTTTCTAAGATGGTTAACGCAATGCTTAATGTTTCAAGAATTGAAACGGGTAATTTAAATCTTAAATTAGAGCGTTTTGATATTTCTAAAAACCTTTTAAATACATTTTTGACATTTGAGCAACTCATAACAGATAAAAACATTACAATTGAAGGTCTTGAAGTTTTAGACGAACTCACCGTTTTAGGTGACCAGTCTATGCTTGACCAAGTTGTTTATAATCTTATAGACAACGCTGTTAAATTTACTGACAAAAATGGTAAAATTTCGCTCACAACAAAAAGCGAAGCAAAATATTCGCACTTCACAATTACAAACACCGGCAAGGGTATCCCCCCTGAACACATAAAAAATGTCTTTGACAGATTTTACAAAGTTGATGAATCAAGAAGTACTGACACAAAAAGCACAGGTCTTGGTCTTCACCTTGTTAAAAGTATAGTAGAATTACACGGTGGTAAGGTTGCTGTTAAAAGTAAACCAGACAAATTTACTGAATTCACAGTAAAACTACCAAAATAATTCAATCTGTTTTCAATAATATTTTGTTATTATACAAATACAATAATTCAATAACAAATCTGGAGGATTTTTAATGGACGAATTTTTAAGTCAGAACACACCAGAGAATGAAAAAAGCACTGAAACTACGCAAACTGAAAATCAGGGTTTTAATAATTCTCAGTACACAACTTCACCAAATACTAATTTTCAACAAAACGGGTTCGGGCAGAACGGTTTCGGACAAAACAATACCTACCCTACTTCACCAAATGGTTACAATGCAAACAATCCATATTTTGCTAATCAACCTTACGGCCAACCACAACAACCATACACCGCACCTGCTTCATACCCTACACAAACCTTTGAGAACCCTGTAAAGAAAAAGCAATCAAAATCAGGTAAAATTGTTTTTGCAATACTTATTGTTCTTTGTATTGCGGTTGCATCTATTCTCATAGGCACATCACTTTCAGGGGATAACACTTTCACAGATGGTGGCAGTTCAAAACCAAATACCGAAAAAATTGACGGTGCTGTTCCAAGCGTTGAGAAATCACCTTACGAGGCACAGGAGTATTCAGGTAAAGGTTCTATGACTCCAACGCAGATATATGATGCTGTAAAAGAGTCAAATGTAGCAATTCTTGTTTATTACCAGAACCAGAAAGCCGGTGAAGGTTCAGGTGTTATAGTTGGTGAAAAATCAGGGTACACATATATAATCACCTGTGCTCATGTTATTGCAGGTACCGGTATGAATGTTCAGGTTCAATTTTATGACTCAAAAGAATACGATGCACAAATTGTCGGTGTAGACAATAAAACAGATATTGGTGTTATAAGAGTTAAGAAAACTGGCTTTAAAGCAGCAACATTTGGTGATTCAGATTCACTTAAAGTTGGTGCCCCGGTTTATGCTATTGGTAACCCTGCCGGCACTGAATTTTTTGGTTCTTTCACAAATGGTATGGTTTCGGCACTTGACAGACCTATAGCAACAACTGAAAATGGTTTCTACGATTTACCTTGCATTCAGCATTCTGCTGCAATTAACCCAGGTAACTCAGGCGGTGCTTTAGTTAATGAATTCGGTCAGATTGTTGGTATAAACTCTTCAAAAATTGCTGCAACTGACTACGAGGGTATGGGCTTTGCAGTACCTGCTGAAAAAGTGCTTGAAATTTATAATGAACTTATTGAACATGGTTATGTTACTAACAGACCAATGCTCGGTATTCAGTATTATGCAGTTTCAAACGACTCAACTTACTCAGCGCTTGCGTGGAAAAATAATCTTCCTTATGGTTCTATTGTAATTGCAAGTATTGCAACAAACAGCAGCCTTAACGAAACAAACATTAAAGTCGGCGATATTGTTACCGCAGTAAATGGCAAAAAACTTGATGATACTGACATTCTTTTAGAAGCAATTGAAAATGCAAAAGTCGGTGACAAATTAACACTTACTGTTGTCCGTCTTGATAATAGTGGCGCAGTTGCCAATACTTTTGATGAAGAAATATCTTTAGTTGAAGACAAAGGCAATACAGTTTATCAGGAAACGGTAACTGAACAACAACAGCAACAACAAACTCCGGAAGATTTCTACGAGCAATTCCCGTTTAATCCGTTTGGATATTAAAAATGTTGCACCCGAAGAATAAAAATTCTTCGGGTGCCTTCTTTATTTTATTACAATCCCAAACTCTCCATTATCCTTTTTAATTCATTCCACTCATCTATAAGCTCCTGCAATTCATTTTCTCCTGTTTCAGTAATTGAAAAGTATTTTCTTGGTGGACCTTCTGTACTTTTTTCTACTGTTGACTTTAAAGAATCCCTTTGCTCAAGTCTTCTTAAAATAGCATAAAAGGAACTTTCATTTACTTCTTTAAAATACTCCCCTACTTTTTTTATAAGGTCATACCCATAAATAGATTCACTTTCCTTAACTATCCAGAAAATACACATTTCGAGTATGCCTTTTTTTATTTGTGCATTCATTATTCCGTCACCTTTTTCAATCTTTTATTAAGCATGATTGTGATTATTATCTCTGCAATGAATATACCGAGAATTGCATATAAATATGGAAATATGTACCATTCCATTGAACTGATTGAAGACAAAAACAGTTTTATTGCTGTAAAGGCGGTTACCGAGACCAATGAGCTACAAAAAGAAAAGAAATAATCTGAACCTTTTATTAAGAACAAAAATAAATTTACCATTGGGAAAACTGTAAACAAATCATATAACGAATCAATAAATATACCAACATTTTCTGGTTTTTCGTACTCATAAGGATATATGAATGTTGATATTATCCAACCAATAAACACTACCATTCCTACTATTACAATCAAACCGTAAGTAAAATTCATCACCTTGGAACAACTTCTATTGCCGGAAAATTTTGAAATGAGTACAAATTTCTTTGCCAACGCTGAATATATTACATATAAGCCGACAGCACCCAAAACTATCGTAACAAACCCGAGAATATAAAACGGTACATCATAAGCTCTGCTCGACCAAATATTAAAATAAACAAAAAACAACCAGAATGCAACAAACAAAACCCCTGCTATAAATCCGTTTTTCTTTGGGATTTCAAGCGATTTCATAACTTCTTTTGGTTTTTCGTGTATCTGACTATCTGCCATAAACCCAGAATAATCGTCTAAAATCTCTTTCATTTCACTGAAACTTACTAACGGCAACAATCTGTAAGCAAGTTCAAGCATAAATTTGTTTTTCATAAAATCAACCCCTTTATTTTCAGTGGTACTGTGTAATAATCAGTACCCTGTATCTACATAATAGCACACTACTGTTCATTAGTCAATAGTGAATTTAGTTACAAGTATGCAAGCGGCAAGTTTCAAGTGTTAGAGGAACAAAAATCCCATCATTTAAAGTTTTAATAAACTTTAAATGATGGAATTAAGTATCTTATTACATCTCAACAAAATTAATCAACTGTTTCAGATTATGTATTGTCCATTCTTCATTGTTTTCTCCTCTTCGGTCAAGATAAAAAGCAGTAAAACCTTGCTCTCTTGCACCATCTGCTTCTTCCTTGCAATCATCAACAAAGATACTTTCTGTAGCAGTTACACCTTGTGCTTGAAGGGCAGCATTGAAAATAATTGGACTTGGCTTTCCTGCACCAACCAAAGAGCTTGCAGTAAATGATGTGAAATATTTTGATATACCAAGTTGTTGTAATGTAAATTCAAGTGATGGCGAAGTATCGCTGATAACTCCCATTTTATAATCGTGACTTTTGAAGTATTCAAGAACTTCTATTGTTTCCGAAAACAATGCTCTGTCTCCGTTACACCAAAGTTCTTTGAAAAGCAATTCTGCTTTTTCTTTAATATTTTCTGATACACCTTCACCGATAAGCAAATGATAATAGTATCTCTTAAAAAACTCTTGCTCGTCTTGGAGTTTTTTATACCACGGTTTTCTGCCCTCACTTGCAAGATGGAATAAATCCATCATTTTTTCGT
>CALAEU010000192.1 GCA_937891215.1 uncultured Clostridia bacterium | reverse complement strand
CGCTAAAACACCAACGAGTGAAGACGCTGTAAGGAATGGCTCAACGCCCATTTCATCAAGACGGGTAACTGCACCAGGAGCATCGTTTGTATGCAATGTAGAGAAAACCATATGACCTGTAAGAGCTGATTCAACAGCGATTTTTGCAGTTTCACCGTCACGGATTTCACCGACCATCACTATATCTGGGTCGGCACGAAGTACAGAACGAAGAGCTGCTGCGAATGTCATACCCGCTCTTGCATTCATCTGTACCTGACAAAGACCAGCCATACGTCTTTCAACAGGGTCTTCAAGTGTAATAACGTGTTTTGAAATATCACTTACTTCCGCAAGTGTGGCATAAAGTGTTGTAGACTTACCACTACCAGTAGGACCTGTAACAAGCAAGAATCCGTAAGGCAAGTGAATTGTACTAAGGAATTTTGCTTCCTGATCTTTTGAGAAATTAATATCTTTAAGCTGAACTGATTTTGAACCACGCTCAAGAAGACGCATAACGATTTTTTCACCGTAAACTGATGGCAACACAGCAATACGAATATCGAATGTTCTTTCGTCAACCTTAACAGTTGTACGACCATCCTGCGGAATTCTTCTCTCGGCAATATCCATACCACCGATAACTTTAACACGAGAAGCAACCGATGCGTGAAGTTTTATAGGTTGTGTCATAATCTCGTGAAGAACACCATCTATACGAAGACGAACTCGCAAAGACTTTTCCATTGGTTCAAAGTGAATATCTGATGCACCTGAACGAACTGCGTTTGTAATAACCTGATTAACAAGCTGAACTGCAGGTTTTTCATCTAAATCGTTCTCAAGTGATTCAAGTGCCTCTTCTGCTTCTGCTTCTTCATCATATTCATCAACATTGATATTATTGAGAATAGAGTCAATAGCGGCATCAAGTTCTGTATCCGTAACAACAACAGGCACAACTTCCATACCAGCAAGAACTGACAAGTTATCCCTTGTAACAACATCATTTGGGTTTTTCATCGCAACGAAGAGCTTTCCATCTTCTTCGTAGAGCGGTAAAACACCTTTCTTAACACTATATTCAATCGGAATTAAGTTCGCTATAGCAAAGTTAACACCAATCTCTTCAATAGAAACATATTTACAACCTGTCTTTTGCTCAATTGCACGAGAAATATCTGCCTCTGTACAATAACCCAAATCAACAAGAATCTGACCTAAAAGACCTTTTTCCTGTGACTGTAGTTCAAGAGCATGGAAAAGTTGTTCTTCAGTTATTATATTACCCTTTATCAAGAAGTAGCCTATACTACCAGGGATTACTACATTATTTTCAGCCAAAACAATTTTCTCCTTTGTTAGAGTGAAATCAATTCTACTCTAAAAACTTTTAACTTTCCACATTAAAAGAATTAAATTTTTCTTAATCAATGATTAAAACTAACTGATTACTGTGCAGTTACTGCTGACACAACACCTGTTGCACCATCTTGTGATAAATGAACAATTGTCATTCTTGCAGTATAAACTGAATTATCATCGGCAGCAAGTGAAATTGCATCTATTCTGTGAATCTGGCGTAATGTTGATACGTATTGCATAAATAAAACTATGTTTGTAAATGAACCTTCAACAGATAAGTTGAAAATAGTTTCCTTTGTATCTGAAGTCTCTTCAGTTGGCGTTTGAAACTCAACTATTTTAAGTCCGAAATTTTCGCATACTCTTTCAACATTCTCTGAAAGAATATAAACATCGCCTAAATTATCTGGAAGAACTTCTTTATATACACTGAGTTGTTCTTCTGCTTTCTGGCTTTGTGCCCTTAATTCTTCAAGAGTTGCAATTTCCTGAAGATGAGTTTGGTAAGATTCGCGTGTAGCAACAAGTTCTGCTTTTGTATCAAAAATTGTATAAATACCGAATCCTAAACCACCTATAACAAGAAGAATAACTAACACAAAACAAGTCAATATAAAGTAAGGCGACTCTTTTAATTCGCTGAATGAAATTTCTTTTAAATCTTTATTCATTATGTGTCGCCTCCTTACTGTGCTGCGGTAGTTGCTTCAGTTACCGCGGGAGCAGTTGTTTCTACAACTACTGGTGTACCACCGCTCACTGCAACGCTTATTGTAAATGTTGCTAATGCACCATCACCAGCACCAACATTTGTCTGATAACTGACACAACTTACAGAAGTCACACCTTTTATTTTTCCAAGTGCTTCCTCATAAGCTAAATACTCTGAACGAGTACTGCAAGTACCTGATATTGTGCACAAACGATCTGTTTTCCAATTGACACACTCAATTGTATCTACACTTACACCAGGATGGTCAATTTTGCTCCAATCGTAAATAAAGTTATAAAGTGCAGGTTCTTTAACCTGAATTTTATCAAAAAGATTTATTCTTTCTTGTAAAGCTGCGTGAATATCTCTGTAAGAAGAAAGTTGTTCAATTTCTGTTATACATTGCTGGTCAAGTTTTTTAACCTCTTTAAGCTGACTGTTAGCAAAAATAGCAACAGCTACCACAACAACTGCAAACGCTACAAGCACCGCTAAAACAGAAAGTGATACCACTCTTATTTTAGCTATCGTATTTCTCGCATTGATTTGTTTTTTTCTGCTTTCAGGAAGCAAACTAACTCTATATTTCACTTATCAACCCTCCAATGCGACTTTTGCAAGACTAATGCAACCCGTAAACCCTGTAGGGTTAAAATCATTTGTCATATAATTATTGTAAAGGTTCGGTAAAGTAACCGGAACATAAGATTTCTGACTAAGTGTTTCAAGAAGAGTTTCTTGAGCAGAAGATGAAGCTGAAAAGATTATTTTATTAATCTGATAACCATACTGCATCTGGAAATAACTGATTGATGATGAAAGTTCCTGATACATAAAATCTGTAACAGACATAATTTCTTCTTCAGTTAATTCTGCTGGATTATGGAACACTTTTCTTACATCTAACGCTGCACGGTCAGGAATACCGATTGAACGAACCATTTTAATATCATTTTCTACAATAACAACGAAGTTTAACACATCGTCTGTCAAATTAAGGAAACCATAAATTTCATCCTGAACAGCTTCTTCAATTGTTGCACGAATCCATGCCAAAAATGAACTGTCAATATCCATAACATCAAACTGTGAATCATTAAAACAACTAACGAGGTTTTCAAGCATTTGTGTTCTTGCACCAATTAAAAGAACATTTATAATTGGTTGGTCATCATCATCAGTGGTTTCATTTATAACAACAAAATCAAGACCTAATTCACTGACAGGAACAGGAATAAAGTCCCCTGCCTGCATTGTAATAACACTTCTTAATTTATCGTCAGGAACTTTTGGGAATGTAGCATAACGCAAAATAACATTTTCGTTATTTACACCTAATACAACAGGTGCACCCTCAGTGAAACTACCATTCTTGAAAAGCTCGCCTAAAACTGCTATAAATGTTTCGGTATCGACAATCATACCCTCATTTATTACATTTTCAGGAATTTCTTCTTTTGCAAAAGCAGTAGCCTCTAATGTACCATCTGGCTTTTTAAGTAACTCTACCGCTTTAATCTCGTGAGAATTATATTCAATTCCGATTGCGCTGTTTACTTTTGTCATTTGTTCTGACTCCCTATATCCGAGAAATTTTAACCTGGTGTTGCTGTTGCCGCCTGGAAAACAGGAAGATAAAGTGCAATAAGAAGGAAACCAACTATAACACCGAGTAATAACATCATCAAAGGCTCAAGTGTTGTACCTAAGTTTTTAGACAATGCCGTAACGTCTTCCTCATAGAATTCCGCAACCTTGTCAAGCATTGTAGGTAATGTACCTGCTTCTTCACCGATTGCTATCATACTTATAAGCATTGGCGGAAAAAGTTTTGATTCATCTAGTGATTCATGAATAGTACGACCATTCTCAATTTGCTCAATTGCATTTGTAACCGCATTTGAAACAAGTTTCGAACCCGAAGTAGGACCGGCAGTTTCAAGTGCCTTGATTGCTGTAACACCACCTGCAAGAACTGTTTTTGTTAAAAGTTCACCTACAAGTGGGAAATTCATTTTATGATTTTCCCAGAAATTCTGCACTGGTGGTGATTTTATTATAAATCTTATTATAAATATACCAACTACCACACCAACAATATAAAAATACCAGTGTGCTATAAGTGAATCTGAAAGGTTATAAATAAACTGTGTAATAACATTAATGTTATCAACAGATGCTGTCATAGCTTTGAATTTAGGAACCATGAACACAATCATAACAATACAGATTGCAATCGCCATACCACCAACCATTTTTGGATATGATGTAGCAGATTTAATAGCATCTTTAAGTTGCTTATCTTTATGTAACTGATTTGACATAGCAAGCAAGGTTTTATCAAGCATACCACCGATTTCACCAGCGGCAACCATCGCACAATATAAGTCCGAGAAAACCGGTCTTTGATTTAAGAATGCATCTGAAAGTGCCATACCACCTTCAACTTCTTCTGCAATTGTTCTTACAGAATTCGCTAAAGTCTGATGTGTTGTCTGTGCAGCAAGAGTTGAGAGTGATTGTGTAATAGGAATACCAGCGTCAAGCATCGCCGCTAACTGTCGACTAAACATTGACATATCTGCAAGGGGGACTTTTTTACCCTTCTTTTTCTTTCCCTCTGTTCTGACCGCGTCAATTCTTGTTACAATAACGCCAGCTTCACGGAGTCTTTCAGTCGCCTCTGCCTGATTTTCAGCAGAAACTTTACCTGAAACAGGTTGACCTTGTTTATTTAAGGCTTCGTAAGTAAATTCCAAGAGTGTCCCTCCCGACAAAAAATTTATAAATCTAAATTATATCAATAAGCCTGCATCTGACGAAGAATATCTGCACGTTCAATGCAGTTTTCAAGAACACTCTCTCTTGAAATTCTTTGTTCTCTCATAAGTTTCAAAAGTGACTGGTCCATAGTCTGCATACCCTCTTTCTGAGCAGTCTGCATTGTGCTATAAAGTTGATGGTCCTTACCTTCACGAATCATACTCTTTATAGCAGGAGTATCAATCATATATTCAATAGCAGCAACACGGCCACCGCCTAAACGAGGCAAGAGTTGTTGTGAAATAACTGCTTTGAGTGTATTTGAAAGTTGGTTACGAACCTGATTCTGTTGTGAAGACGGGAACGAGTCAATGATACGTGCAATTGTGAGAGGTGCAGTCTGTGTATGTAAAGTAGAAAGCACCAAGTGACCTGTTTCAGCTGCTGTAAGCGCAATACCTATACTTTCAGGGTCACGCATCTCACCTATCATAATTACGTCAGGGTCGTGACGAAGGACAGTTCTTAAAGCATTATTGAAACTTAATGTATCACTGCCTAATTCACGCTGACGAACGATTGATTTTTTATGTGAGTGCAAGAATTCAATAGGGTCTTCAATAGTAACCATATTGTACTCGAAATTAGTATTCATATAATTGAGCATAGCTGCAAGAGTAGTTGACTTACCACTACCAGTTGGACCTGTAACAAGAATAAGACCTCTTGGTAAAGTACAAAGTCTTCTTACATCGGCAGGTAAACCTAATGTTTCAAGTGCGGGAATTTCAAATGGAATTGCTCTGAAAACCGCTGCAAGAGTACCACGCTGAACAATAATGTTACCTCTGAAACGAGCACATCTCGGAACAGAATAAGAAATGTCAAGTTCTAAATTTGTAAGAAGATCTTGTCTATCACGTGGTGAAAGTACCTTCATAAGCATTGCTTCAACATCAGCAGGCATCATTCTTGGAAAATCCTGCTTTACAATGTCACCATCAATTCTTATACAAGGTTCCATACCAACAACAAGATGCAAGTCGGAGCCTTTATTTTCAACTGTCAATCTAAGTAAATCATCTAAATTTACAGGATAGTTACTTTCCTGATTTAAAAATTCTAACACTAAATTTCACTCCATTTTATAGAGATGCAGTCAAGTTACAGACTGCAACTCTATTAAAGATAATAATCTAAGACCGCAAAATTATATCTCGTATTAATCAACCAATTGTTGACCACATATTTGAAATTAAGTCAATATTTTCAGGTGATTCGCAAACATAGAGAATGTATCTTACATTTTCTGTTGGATCAAGATCCTCTGAAACGATGAATGAATCAACAGTAATACCAGGGTTGTTAAGGAATTTAACAACAAGAGCTTCTTTAGTTGCAAGAGCCTGGAGTTCCTCATTTGATGTAATTGTAGCAATTGGGTAATACATTTTACCAAGGTTGCTGTCGAGTGTTGCTATAACATTCTTAACATTTTCAACCTGATTTGCAGGACAATAAACGATAATTGATTTAGTAAGTTCAGGGTAAGAACCGAAATAGAATTCAACACCATCAATATCCATATTGCTGATTTTATTCTGAAGTTCCGAAGCAACAATGTTTTGTAAATCGTAAGTAAATGATACTTTTTCAGTATTATTACCAGAAATATCATGTTCTTTAATTTGTTCAATAGCCTCGTTAACTTCATCAGTTCCACCGCGGAGCCAGAGAACCTTCTCATAAAGGTCAAGACCAAGAACTTCTACTTTATAACCAAATGTAGAAAGAATATTCTTAGCAGCATCTTTGTTGATGTACTGAAGTGTAAGTTTAACAAGTGATGTTTCACCATCGCTGATTACTACATCTGATGTAGTACCATCATTTTTATCTGTATCTGTATCTGTATCGGTATCAGTACCAGTATTTTTATCTCCAGTACCTGTATTTTCGTCTTTATTTTCGTTGTCACCATCTTCAACTGGATCTGTTGATGGTTCTACAGCATTAACATCTTCGAAATCTACAAGTTTTTTGATTTTCATAATATCATTAAGAGCATCGCCCGAAACATAAACATAAAGTGTCATTGGGTGAGCTGACATTGTAATACCTGCATGAAGACCAAGTGTCTGAAGAAGTGAACTGAATTCACTTGCAGAAATATGTTTTAATTCAATAGCTGTAAGACTTGAACTGATAGCACCACTACCTGTTGTAACGTGCTTTTTAATATCAAGAGTCTTGATAACTTGCTTAACTTTAGCTAATTCCATTGGTGTACCTGTAAGCCAGAAATCACGATTATCGTTTTCCATTTTTACAAGAGTTGGCGATACACCAAGAGTTGAAAGTTGTGACATGAGAGTATCAACTGAGATATATTTAACAGTAAATTTAGTAAGTGCTTGTTTATCTGCAAAACTTGAGTTAAGAGTTGTAGCATTACCAACATAAATAATATTATCATGCTTTATGTAAGTCATATCAACCATACGAAGAACATAGTCAATCGCTGTAAGAGGAGAAACACCAGGAAGGTCAATAGTAACAGTTGTTGAACCGCCCTTGAAAATCATTGTATAACCAGTATGTGCAAGAATTGCTTCAAGAACACCTACTAAGTCAGCATCTTTGAATTGTGCAGTTATTGTGCTTGAAGAACCAAAAGAAGTTGTAGAGTCTTCATGAACAGATGTTGCACCTGGAATATTCAATGTCTGACCAGGGAAAAGAGTAGCAGATGCAGAAATATCATTCTCCTTTACAATACTTGCAACGGTAACACCATATTTTGCTGCTATAGAAGAAAGTGTATCGCCTGATTTTACTGTATATGTAGCCATATATTCATCAGGTGAACTACCTGCAGCAGACATTGGAAGCACTGCACCCATAAGTATAATGAGTGAGAGTGCAAACATGCTGATTGTTTTCAATGCGCGATTTTTTAATTTCATCTCAGTTGTCCTCCTAGTAAAAGACCATATTTGATATGTAACATATCGTATAATATATAAATTTCAGTTATTTTTACATTTCGCTTTTAAGTTTTTTAGTAGCGTTACCCGCTTTAAACAACACGTAATCTTCATTTATCTCAATAACTTCCCAACTTGAGTCGCCGACAGTTTCGCCGACTGCGAGAACAAGAAAGTCATTCTTTGAACCTATCTGAACAAGGGCTGTTTTAAGACCGCTCGAGCCACTGACATATCCTTTGTACTTCGCAGTAGAAAGAATATCTGCAGAAAGTGGATCTTTATTTATTATTTCGAGTACCTTTTCATCAGTAATATTGTTATCACCCGGAAGCACTTCAACTACATTGGAGTTAGGATTTTGTGTTCCTGTATTTTTATCAGGGTCTTCAGTAATAACCTTATCACCAAATACAATGATAAGGAATACTGCAACTATTATCAAAAATCCGATAACCGGAACTATTATTTTCATCAAAGGGTTTTTCTGAAAGAATTCTTCAATTTTAGGAAGAATGTTTACCTGCGGTTTCGGTTTTTTGTTACCACCGCTTTTTCTGGTTAACTCAAGCGCCATAAATAAAGCCTCCGAATTTTTCTTAAGAAAAATTAATTTTTTAATACCCTATAAATATATCGGTATATACTTTTACTATATTTCTACTCATAAAATGTGTTAAAAATATCCAAATTAACTCTGAATTTTGGGCATAGTACACCTATCTGAGTATATCTCATTCCTAATGATACTACAAGTTTTGTAAATAATCAATATATTTTTTTTATTTAGTGTAAAAAAAGCAATTCATTTTTTGTCGAAAAGTTACAAAAATGTTGCGTTTTTTTCAATAAAATGACCTGTTTTTACTCTTAACATGAAAATATTTACAAATTATTCACATTTAAAACATCACTTTGCATAGTTTTCTTTCCCGAAATATTCCCATACGATAAAATGAATAAAAAAAGCACTCCCACACAAAAAGTGTGGAAATGCTCCTCGATTTTATTATCTTGAACCTCTTCTGCCAGATGAACCCGAACCAGATGAATGTTGGCTTCTGTAATAACTTGATGCATAAGCATTTGCATAACCATAACCACCAAGTTTGTGATAACCACCATAAGCACCTGCGAAATAACCACCTCGAGAAAGGAATTTAGGGTCAGCGTAGTTATAAATACAACCAAGAATATCGGATTTTGTAGTCATAAGATCAGACAACGCATATTCAACCTGTGAAAGCGAAACCTTGCCTTCAGAAGCAACGAAAATAACTGAGTCCGCATAGTTAGCAACAATCGCTGCGTCAGCAACAACACCCGCTGGTGGGCAGTCAATAACAACATAGTCGAAATTCTTTCTAGCTTCTTCAATAATCGCTTCCATTCCCTTTGAAGCGAGAACTTCAGAAGGGTCAACAGTCTGTCTGTCAGAAATAAGAAGATATAAGTTGTATCTTTCAACATATTTAACAGCTTCATCAAAAGTTTTCTGACCACTAACAATTTCATAAATACCCTGGTCACCATCAAGAGTAATGCCAAGTGTTTTACAAACTGCAGGTCTTCTTAAATCGGCATCAATAAGAATAACTGATTTACCGCTCTTTGCCAGAGAAAGTGCAATATTTGCAGAGCAAGTAGTTTTACCTTCACTTTCAGTTGAACTTGTAACAGCAAAAACAGAATAGCCTTTTTTGAGTTTTGTTGATTCAAGTTTAGTTCTTATAAGTTTAAAGGTTTCAATAAATGGAAGACCAACATTTCTATCAGTAATAAGGAGTCTTGAAATACCAGATTTTTTAGTATCAATTTTAGAAACGATAGCCATAATACTAACGCCATATTTATTTTTAATATCCTCACTAGAAAGAAGAATATTTTGAATTTTACTTCTAACAACTAAAATAACAACTGCGAGAATAGCCCCGAATGCCAACCCTGCAAGGGTATAAATAAAAATTGAACTATCTGGCTGAAGCTCAGCTGGAGTAGGGTTATCTGCTATAGTAAAATTAGCAGTCGGGAATACTTCTGTAGTAAACTGCTCATAATTATCCCTAATAGCATTAGAAATCGCACTTGATAATTGCTTGTCTTCAGAAGTAACGGTAATGTACACAAGAGTACCATCCGTAAGAAGTGAAACATTAAGTAATCTTCTTAAAAATTTCTTATCATAGGATTTTCCTGTTTTCTCTTTTATATCTTTTTGAATCATAGTAACAAAGTCATTACCGCCTTCAATAAGATTCTTAAAGTTATTAGCAATCATACCTGAAGCCTGTGCGTCAGACTGAGTAACATAAAGAGAGGCAGAACCTGCAATATCCTTATCTTTGTTAGAAACGTTAAAAATTATCTGTGAAGAATATTGCTCGGTATAAGTAATTCTTGAAAAAATGAAACCAA
>CALAEU010000191.1 GCA_937891215.1 uncultured Clostridia bacterium | reverse complement strand
GCTCGTTTTGCAGTATCTACATCTGTTATATTGTGCAATTGTTTCATCGACGAAAGTATTTGAGTCAATTCGTCAAGCGTTTTGCCCTCGAGTTTTCTACGTAAATCCTTATTTTCAGGGACATCCGGGAGTTGTAATCCATTTAATAATGATTCAATATACAACCCTGTACCACCGCAAACTATCGGACGTCGACCACGCTGTTTGACATCTGAAATTGCCGTATGAGCATCTTTAAGGTACTTATGTAAATTATATTTTTCAAAGGAGAAATAAAAATGGATTTTAATGAAATTGAAAGTAAAATGAATAAAAGCAACTCGTTTCGAATTGGGATTTGCGCCGACCGATGCAAGCAGCGCCGTTACGCAAGTACCGATGTTTGCGCCGAGAATGATAAACAGCGCAAGATTGAGCGGAAGAACACCTGCGCCAACCATTGTGATAACAACACCCGTTGAAGCGGACGAGCTCTGAATAAGTCCCGTAAAAACAACGCCAACCAGAATCAGAAGCAACGGATGGTCGATAGTCTTGAATATTTCGGTAAACATATTTTCAACAAGCGGATTGCCGAATGCCTGCTCGCTGCTCATAACTTCAAGACCTACGAAAATAAGTCCGAGACCGCTGCAAAGGCTTCCCGCGATCTTGACCTTCTCCTTCTTTGCAAAGCCCATCATAACTCCTGCAAATGCAAGAAGATACATTGCCATGTTGAAATAATCATTTTTAAGAGCAACTAAAACACCGGTTATTGTTGTACCGATATTTGCACCCATAATGATTGGGGTTGCCTGCATAAGTGTCATAACGCCTGCATTTACAAGACCGATAACCATTACAGATGTTGCAGAAGAGCTTTGTATAATTGCTGTAACACCTGCACCGATTCCAACGCCTGACAATCTGTTATTGCTTATTCTTTCAAGGAGTCGTTTCATTCCCATACCGGCACTTTTTTCTAAAGCATCTCCCATAAAGTTCATGCCGACAATAAAAACACCAACGCCGGCAAGGAGCCAGATAAGACTCTCGATTAATTGCATAATTTCTCCAGATGATAACATATTAATCTCCTTTTCTATAGTGTATTGTTATATTTATTATAGCTTTGGTTTAAATGGTTGTTTAAGAAATAATTTTCAAAAACTCCCCATTTTAATTTATTATATCATAATATAGGTTAAGATACGGTTAAGAAAAAACAGCATTAAGTTTTATAACTTAATGCTGTAATTGTATAGATAAAATTTTAATTTTCTTTATCGCCTGATGGTATTTTACCTATAATATAAGTAGCGGTCATTATAATTCCGATAATAATAAATACACCAAGCATTCCTATACCCATATATTTAAGATAGTTTATAAATTCAAAAGGTTTAAACATAAAATTCTCCTCCGTTAAT
Organism: uncultured Clostridia bacterium; assembly: GCA_937891215.1. Next base: position 8,402 of record CALAEU010000191.1, on the reverse strand, counting down.
TATTTAAAGAATCCAAGTACTAGTGAACCTGCAATAACTGATGCGATTTGTCCTGATACATTAACTCCGATTGAGTGCATAAGAAGGAAGTTCTGATTATCTTCTTCAAGACCTAACTTATGAACAACACGTGATGACATTGGAAATGCAGAAATACCTGCAGCGCCAATCATTGGGTTGAATTTCTTGCCTTCTGGTAAGAAGAGGTTTAATAATTTTGCGAAAAGCACACCGCCTGCTGTATCGAAAATGAAAGCAACAAGACCAAGACAGAGAATGAGAGCAGTTTGCCATGTTAAGAAAGCCTCTGCATTCATATTTCTTGCAACTGTAATACCTAAAAGAATTGTTACGAGGTTTGCAAGAACTTTTTGTGCTGTTTCTGAAAGAGAGTCGAGAACACCACATTCTCTTATAAGGTTACCGAACATAAGGAAACCAATAAGAACTGCTGACTGTGGTGAAACAACACCAGCAATAACTGAAACAACTATAGGGAAAAGAATTCTTGTAGTTTTTGAAACTGCTTTGCCTTCGTATTTCATTCTGATTTTACGTTCTTTTTTGGTTGTAAGCAATTTAATAACCGGTGGCTGAACAATTGGAACAAGAGCCATATAAGAATATGCCGCAACAATAATAGCACCGATATACTGTGAGTTAAGTGCAGTAGCAACAAAGATTGATGTAGGACCATCTGCCGCACCAATAATAGCAATTGAAGCTGCTTCGTTTATTGGGAAGAAAAGTGAAGCTACTGTAAGTGTAAAGAAAATACCGAACTGTGCAGCAGCACCGAAAATCATAAGTTTCGGGTTAGAAAGAAGCGGACCGAAGTCAATCATAGCACCGATACCGATAAAGAGAAGAAGTGGGAAAAGTTCGTTTGCAACACCAGCGTTGTAAAGAACTTCAATCGCACCGTGTTCAGAAATAACACCTTCGGTAAGTGCAAGTGGAAGGTTAACGAGAATTGTACCAAAGCCCATTGGTAAAAGAAGTGTTGGCTCCATATCCTTTGCAATAGCAAGGTAAATAAGAAGACCACCGATGCCCCACATAACAATCATAGGAAGAATTTCTGTAGTTGCATCCATTTGCATTACTGCTTCAAAAAGGGCAAGGATTTTTGAACCGATTTCAACAAGAGTTTGCATAATATCTTTCCTTTTCTGATAATTTTTAGATTTGAGAAACCCCAAATCATCGCATTCTATATTATATTACAATTTATACCAATTTTCAATGATAAGTAGTTACAAAAAAGCATTGACAAAACTTTAACTATATATACAAAAAGACAGTTTCTTTTAGTGGCAAGTTGCAAGTAAAAATCATCCTATCATTTTTAGCTGGTATTAAAACCAGTTTCAAATGATAGGATTTAGTCTTTTTTATTCAACAATAATTATAATCAAGGCGAAGCCTTCCGAAATTTTCAATTATCAACTTTCAATTTTCAATTCTTTATAACTGGTGTCTTAAGAATACCTGTTCTCTTGAAGATATACTCGTAAGACCATCTGTTGCCTTCACTTCTCCATGAATCTGGTCCTTGCCAGCGTTCCATTTTATCTAAAAGGTGAACAGAACCAAATGAATTGAATCTGTTTGTGTAAAGTTTAAGAGAAAGAATATGCTCACCATTTTCTGCCGAGATTTCTGCTTTATATGGTGGGTAAATAATTTTACCGAATTCCTTATTATCAAGTGAGGCAGTTATAAGCGCACCACGATAGAATGATGTGCAGACTGTAAGGTGATTATTTTTTACTGTAACAGGAATTTTGTAAGTAATGTTACCACCGAAGAACGGTAAGCCCTGATTTACAATATCGCCAAAGTAAAGTTTTTCAGGAAGAGCAATAATTCTTGCATCTCTACCCATTACTCTTACACCAAAATCACCTAAAAGATACATTGACTCTAAATTCTGTGTTTCACCGAAAGGAAGTGTTACAAGCAAAATATTGGTTCCCTTTACAATATCAGGAAGTTTCACTTTAAATATAGAAATATCAACGAAATTACCGATAATTTCATTTTTAACAGGATTGCCGTTAAAGATAATTTCTGCCTTATCTGCATCTTCAAGTGCTAAAACTGCACCACTATAATTTATTTCGCTCTCGAATGTATATTTAAGCGTAACTTTTGTAATTGGTGCTTTTTCGCCATAAACCCAAGGCTGAACAACTGCACCGCCACGCTCTCTCAAGCCGAGACGATTTCTTAAAATATTGTCAAGTCTTAAAATTTCTTCTTTCTTGCTGAATTCTTCATCTTCTTCTAATTTATATTCTGCCATATCAAGAAGAAGTGCGTTTTCTTCAGAAAGTGTGTAATCAACATAATAAGGTGCATCAAAAATTTCTTCTTTTATTTCCTTTTTATCTGTTGCATTTTCTTTTTTGCCATCCTCTAATTTATAAAGGAAAGAGTCATAACCAAAAATGTGCTCATTTATAATTGTTTTTCCATTCATATATGTAACATCTGCCGGATATTCGAAACCATTTTGTGTGTCGAAAATTGTTACAATATATTCACCTTCAACAGTAATTCTTACATCTCTGCCTCTGTCAGTATCTTTATTGTGTGGTTCTTTGGAGTGTGCAACAAAGAGCCATTTGCAATCATTATCCTGACGGAGTTGATAAAGAAGATTATCTGTAAGGTTACCATTCGCAAAACGGAGAGTTACTGTTCTGTTTTCATCTAATGCAGTTAAAACTGCCGCCTGTGAATATTCAGCATTTATGCTCTTTTCGTAAAGCTCTTTACCTCTGTTTGATTCTACTGCATCACAAAGTGTAGGTGCTGCACCTAAGAAAATAAGTTTACCACCATTTTTCTTAAAATCTTCAAGGCGTTCTAAAGTTGTACTTCTTAATGTTTCACAAGCAGGTACAACAATAGCGTCATATTCCATCTGACCAACTTTAAGTGGATTACTTCCCTTTTCACAAAGAGTAGGGAGAAGTGATTCTGAAATGAAGTTGAAGTCTATGCTACCTTCAATAAGCCAGTCTGTAAGTTGTTGGAATTTTTCGTCGCAACTGTCACGGAAAATTGCAGACTTATCATTAGGACCCCAGTGAAGCCAGAAACTTTCAACAGGGTGAATTACACCAACTTTAACAATAGGTTTTCCACGTGTAAGTGCGGTGTTTACTCTTGCAAAGTGGTCTTCTACCGCAGAATACTCTTTATACCAAGGTGACTGATATGAAATTGAAGCAGGATAGTCACGCTTTGCTTCACCTGCCATAGCGTACCATGAAAGGTGTGGAACTCTTACTGTAATACCAAGTGCTGCCTGCCAGTCACCCTGATATTTATATGTTCTGAAATCGCAATCCCAACCAGTGACACCATAAAGTTCTGAAAGAATACCTTCATAACCGAACTGATGAACCGCAGACTGTGCCTGTTTTGCTGTTGTAAATTCTCTCAAATTACAAAGCATATCTATACCAGGGAGCCCAAAACCTCTATAAGAACGCATTGCTTCACCCAAAGCTGCAGTCTGACTTTCTAAAGTTGGCTCTTCCATCATATGACCGGTTAAGGCAACATTGTTTTCTCCACACCAGTTACCTACTGTATCGGCAAAAGACTGTGCGAAAAGTTCTGCGATAAAATCGTGATAACGGTAACGATGAAGTGATGCTTTACTGTTCTTTAAATCCCAGAAAATTTCAGGAAGAGTATCTAAAATATCTACACCATAAGTTTTTTTGTAGAGTTCTTCCACACTGTCAGTCCAAGGCATACAAACATCGTCTGTATCAAATGAATTATCAAAAACCTGTTTTCTTGTAAATTGTGGTTCATCTGTGAAAATTGCAGGAACAGTTTTGTCGAACTCGTTACCTACTGTTTCTTTATATTTTTCGTGAGTAACTTCTACGAACTTTTTAACTGCTTCAACACTTAATGTATCTAAATACGCCTGATCATTATACCACGAACTTTTACCATTAATTTCTAAAAGTGCATACCATTTAGTCCCTTTCGCTTCGTCTGTTTCGTTTATCCTCTTATAACTTTCGAGGTATCCCTCTTTATCTAAAACAACATCATAACAAGCAAGTAATTTCCCATTACCACTTCTGCCACCTTCTGCACGGGAATCGTTATTTTCAGTTACTTCGCCATCTTTTTCTGTTGTGAAAAGAAGGCATCTTGCGCGATATTTTTCATCTTTAGTAACAAGACCACCCGCAGCTCCTGATGGCCAACGGTCTTCGTCGTAAAGCCACGCAAGCATTTTTTCGTCCTTTGCTTTTTCCACACAATGTTTTACAAGTCCCATAAATTCTTCGCTTAAATATTGATTTTTAAGACCTGTTCTTACGTGCATATGGAAACCGCCAAGTCCCATTTCGTTAAAAATTTCAATCTGACGAGAAAGTTCGTCTTTTGTCAAATAATCATTCCAAGCCCAGAAAGGTGTTCCTCTGTATTCGCTTGTAGGATTTTTAAAGAGTTCTTTACTTAATGTTTTACTGGAATTCTTTTTATAAAGCATAATTTAAACCACCTTATAATATAAACATAACATTTAAATTTTATCATATCCACACAGTTTTTTCCACAAATTTCAAAAAAATAAAATTGAGATAGTGAACAAAAATCACTACCTCAATTTGTTTAGAGTGGATAAAGTATATTTGTTCGAATACACTCACTCTAGGGTGAAATGAGTTATCCTAACCTGCCTAAAAGCGAGTATTTTCAAGTCTTTTTGGCGTTTCAGCCTTACTTCGCCCTCAACACAAAAAATCCAATGAAAATCTTTCGCTTTATAGGTCGAAGATTTTTTATAGAACGGATTTTTGGTCAATCAAGGCAAAAACGGAGCGAATCCTTCACGGATTTGCGAGTATTTTAACGAAGAGTGAACGGAAATCCGTCTATAAAAAACATGGTTCGGATAATTCCTTTCACCCTAATTTTCCTCCATAATACTTAAATATGATGGTCTTATAATTTTGTCGGCACAAATTATTTCTTCAATTCTGTGAGCAGACCAACCAACAATTCTCGCAATAGCAAATATTGCAGTATAAAGTTCAGACGGAATACCTAACATATCGTAAACAAAACCGCTATAAAAATCGACATTAGGACTGACACCCTTGTAAATTTTTCTCTTTTGTGAAATTAACACGGGTGCTAATTCTTCTATATTTTCATAAAGAATTAAATCTTTATCTCTGCCCTTTTCTTTTGCGAGTGCCTCAACATAGCTTCTGAAAACTCTTTCTCTTGGGTCAGAGAGTGAATAAACTGCGTGTCCCATACCATAAACAAGACCTTTTTTGTCAAATGCTTCTTTGTCAATAATCTTTGTAAGGTATGATTTCACTTCATCTTTGTCAGTAATATCTTTTACATTCGCTCTTATATCATCCATCATTTCCATAACTTTTATATTAGCACCGCCGTGCTTAGGACCTTTAAGAGACGACATAGCCGCAGCAATTGTAGAGTAAGTGTCTGAACCCGAAGATGTGACAACTCTTGTTGTGAAAGTTGAGTTGTTACCGCCACCATGCTCCATATGAAGAATTAAAGCAGTATCAAGCACCTTTGCTTCTGTTTTTGTATATTTTTTATCTGGTCTTAACATCATAAGAAGATTTTCTGCTGTTGAAAGCATAGGGTCAGGCCGATGAATAATCATACTGTCCTGAAGTTCTGAGTAATTATATGCATGGTAAGCATAAATTGCAAGAAGTGGAAATTCAGCAATCAACTGAATACATTGTCTTAACACATTATCAACAGAGGTGTCGAGCGCCTGTTTGTCGTAAGAAGCAAGTGTTAAAATACTTCTTGTAATTGAATTCATAATATCAGCAGATGGGGCTTTCATAATGACATCGCGTGTAAAATTCTGCGGTAAACACCTTAAATCGCCTATATGTTTACTGAATTCTTTTTCTTGTTCACTTGTCGGCATTTCACCAAGAAGTAATAAATATGCGATTTTTTCAAAACCTAATTCATCCTCGCCTAAATTATTTATTAAATCCTGTACTCTGTAACCACGGTACCAGAGTTCACCATCACATGGTTCTTTTACCCCGTTTACTGTTTTACTTGCTACAATTTTTGAAATATTTGTAAGACCTGTAACAACACCATTACCATTTATATCGCGAAGACCTTTATTTACTGAATGTTTTACATATAATTCCGGTGCGATTTTGTCATTTTCTCTTACTGTTTGTTCTTTGCTTTTCGCGTAATTTATAAAGTCCTGAAAACTCATAATATCACTTCCTTTACCCATTTTAAAAATCAAATTTATTTTAATACAATTATAATGTATATTTATAAACTTTACAATCTATACCAATAAAATGTTATAAAAAGTTTACAACTGAAAACGCACCTGAAACCATTACGTTACAGGTGCGTTTGAATAATTATAGTTTTAACAAATCAAAGCCAAAACATTCTGTAGAATAATTCACCTAAAATAGTTTTTCTTACTGCCTCCACTATTCTTTCAAAGAAGTTCAATGGCTCTACCTCTATTTCAGGTATCATTTTCGCTTCCATATTTCCATCATCGCAAACGAATGGTTGTGACATCACAATACCACCATCGTTTTTAATCTGGAAACGGACATAGGAACCTAATTTACTACTATTTTCTCTGAGATTGAAAATATTACCTGTTGCAATAATTTCACCATCAGAAATCCATTCAATTGTATCATAATTATTCGCTGTAACTGTAATAATATCCTGTTCTTCATCAACAGTTATTCTTTCTATTTTTGCGTAATTTCCGTTACCTTCAAACTCATCGCCCATTTCATTTCTTGCAATACGAGAGCAAGCAAAAAATGCACCATTTTCCATAGCAGTTCTCAAAGCATCATTTGAAAGTTCGGGCATAAGCATAATTTCTGCTGTAACACCTATATTCTCAATAACGTGTGAGTCATCGTTTGAAAATCCCCATGCAACCTTACCGCGTGGTACTGTGTACATTAAAACATTATCCCAAATAATTCTGTCCGCACCGGCAACAGTATCTCGTTCATTGAATATTTCCAGACCAACGCAAGACTCGTACTCTAAAAGTGGTTCAATATAAATATTTAAATAATTATAGTCTTCTGCTCTTTCACGATTACCATTTATTGAATAGAAATCGCCCGGGTGAGCAATAAATGAAATACCACCTGCTTCATGGGTTGCTTTAACAGGTGAAATATAGTCTTCCTCTTCACCCCAGTCGCCCTGGAAAGCACCACAGAAGAAACCATTAACATGGTTTTTTCTCATAACAACGCCATTCATTTCAATACCCTGATTAACATCAAGCATTGGTCTGCCATCTCTGCCTACACCAGTTGTAATTTCTTCATAGCGTTCTTTTGAAACAGGGCTTAAATCATATAAAAGTTTGTTGTAACCAATAATAGGTAACATTTCAGGCATTTCGTCCCAGCCTTTATTTACAACACCATGATCTGTAATTGCGAGAATATCGTAATCTTGTCTGTAATATTCTTCGACAACATCTTTAACATCCATAAACCCATCACTATAAAGTGTATGAGCATGAAGTTGAGTTTTATACTGTTTATATGTATCCCAATCTACAGTTTCATAAGGACTTGTTATAGTGTAAGAAACAGTATTTTTTGCAAATACTGAAACAGATAATACATTTAACAATGTGAACAAAACTAAAACTATTGAAATGAGTTTTTTTGTTGTCACAAAGACCACCCCTTAAATTTTCAAAATATCACATACGGTTATTATACTAAAAAAACAAAAACAATGCAATAAATAATTGAAAATTTGTGAAACTTTGTAAAACCAAATAACTCTGTTTTTTATTTTATATTCTAAATATTGACTAAAATACCTGTTTTTCTAAAAAAACACCCTAAATATTGTGTTTTTCTTAAAATTTTTTATATTTTTTACACGAAGTGACCTTTTTCGACAAGCAAGTTATGTATAATACAGGTATCAGGTGTTAGGTGCTAGGTGTTAGGTATTAGACATCAGGCATCAGGCATTGAACTACTGATTAAAAACAAAACATATTAAAGGGGTCGTAAAAATGTTATTAAGAAAAAAGTTTTATTTACTGATTGAGTATCATTGGCATTGCATAAATCTTCTTAAAAAGCAATTAAATGATTCCAATGAAAAGCAAAGCAAAAAAATTCAGGGTAAAATAAATTACCATAAACAAAAAGCAAGCACTCTTTCTTACCAGTACGAAACACTTGTAGGGTTGAGAGATGAGAATGGTGCTTTCATTAATTGAATAATATAGTCAGAAGCCTTTTCAGAATTTTGTCTGAAAAGGCTTCTGGCTATTGAAATTTTTCTTCTTTGTAATCATTGTCTCTTTT
>CALAEU010000190.1 GCA_937891215.1 uncultured Clostridia bacterium | reverse complement strand
TTTGAACAATTAGAGGCAGCGAGATGGTTAAATCATCTTAAAATTGGCGGTAAAATCGTTGCTAATACACAGAAGATTGACCCTATGTCAGTTGTTATTGGTGACGCCGAATATCCTGAGGGTGTTATTGATTCAATTAAAAATAAGGGCGTTGAAATTTATACACTTGACGCTCTTTCAAAAGCAGTTGAAGCAGGTAACCCTAAATCTGCTAATGTTGTTTTGATTGGTGCTATGGCTAAGACTACTGATATTGAAAAAGATATATGGTTAGAAGCCTTAAAGCAAAATGTTCCAGAGAAGTTTTTAGAGGTTAATCTTAAAGCGTTTGAGCTCGGGTTTAACTCATAATCTGATTAAAAAATATAAGATTAGTCCTTAAAATTTTTTGCAAAAGTCTTGACTTTTGTTTGTCAGAATGGTATATTCAAAATGTTAAATGCGATGACCAGAAACCAGTAGGTTGGAGCGTCTCACAAGAGAGTTGCCGGGTGGTGCGAGGCAATGTGGACTTCCTTCTCGAATTCCTTCTGTTAGCAGTGCGCTGAACGAGATTTTTCTCAATTAGGATGCAACGGGTGTTCCCGTAACAGAACTAAGGTATGATAGTACCTGATAAGGTCGTTATCGTGAGATTGCGACAAACTGAGGTGGTACCACGGGAAAATTTCTCGTCCTCTGTATTCTTTATCGGAATGCGGAGGGCGTTTTTTGTTTGTTCTCATTCCGAAAAACAAGTTTGGAAATATTCAGATAAAAATCAGAAAGGGTGTACAAAAATGGCACAGAATTATTATCAGGCAGAAATTGAAACTATGTCTTCTGAAGAAATGAAAAAACTTCAATCTGAGAAATTAGTTAAACAAGTTAAGCATGTTTACGAAAATGTACCTTACTATCGAAATCTTATGGACGAAAAAGGTGTAAAACCTGAAGATATTAAAGGTGTTGACGATTTACATAAACTTCCGTTTATATCAAAAGCAGATTTAAGAGATGCATATCCTTACGGACTTTTAGCAAAACCACTTGAAGATTGTGTTCGTATTCATTCTACATCAGGAACAACAGGTCGTAGAGTAGTTGCTTTCTATACACAGCACGACGTAGATTTATGGGAAGATTGCTGTGCTCGTGCTATTGTTGCTGCAGGTGGTACTAAAAAGGATGTTTGTCAGGTTGCTTATGGCTATGGTCTTTTCACTGGTGGTGCAGGTCTTCACGGCGGTTCACATAAAGTAGGTTGTCTTACATTACCAATGTCTTCTGGTAATACTGACCGCCAGATTCAGTTTATGGAAGACCTTCAGGCAACAATTCTTTGTTGTACACCTTCTTACGCTGCATATATTGGCGAATCATTAAAAGAACAAGGCTATAAACCAGAAGATATTCCACTTAAAGCGGGTATTTTTGGTGCAGAACCATGGACAGAAGAAATGCGTAAGGGTATAGAAGAAACTCTTGGTATTAAAGCGTATGATATTTATGGACTTACAGAAACAAGCGGTCCCGGTGTTGCTTTTGAATGTTCAGAGCAAACAGGTATGCATGTAAATGAAGACCATTTCTATGCAGAAATTATTGACAGAAACGATCAGTAAGGTTATTATATATAACAAACAATTATGGAGGAGGAGCCATAGTGCGAGTATATACAACTACGGTTGATATATACCACAGAAGTTATGTATATAATGTGCATGGAGAGGTTGCAGAGGTTAATGGCGTAAAAAAGGAGATAAAGAAAACAAATGGGCATTTTTAGATGGTTCAGAGCAAGTTTTTAATAAATTCGATAAATAATTATAAGTCACATATTTTGTTTTAAAGATTTTTTTTCTTTAACGAAATATGTGCAATAAAGAAGACCTTCTTTTTCGTAAATTTCTTCGTCCCAGGAAGCTCGTTCTACTTCTTCGATTGAAATAGTAATAGCTTCAGGTTTGCATCCCCAGACATCGAGGAAAATCTGGTTGATTCTTTCAGCAACTTCTTTTTTAGTAGCTTCGTCCTTTTCGAATGCTTTTACAGCGATAT
>CALAEU010000189.1 GCA_937891215.1 uncultured Clostridia bacterium | reverse complement strand
TAAAGAGGATGGCTGTTATGCTCCTATTCTTTATGATACTGATAAAAATGAAATTGTTGTAACCCCGATTTACTATTATATCGGTCATTTTTCAAAGTTTATTAAACGAGGTGCTATAGGAGTTGCTACAACAAAGCATCATAAGGATTTATATACCTGTGCTTTTGTTAATCCTGACGGCAGTAAGGTTTGTATTATTATTAACACATCAAATGAAAAAATATCTGCAAATTTGAGGTATGATGGCGGTTGCACAAGAAATGTATTAAAGCCACATTCAATAATTACACTTATATTTTAGAGAAGTGTTTGTTTGAAAAGAAAACAAGCGTTTTTAAATGAAACTAATTAAAACCACACACGTTTTTTTCGCCTGTGGTATCAACTATTATTAAGTTTATTTACGTATTCGTGCATTTCTTCCTTTGACTTAACAGAATGTACCTCGTTTATTATTTGTTTCTTTTCATCTTCACCGAGCAACGCAAATTTTTGCATCGCATCGGGATTTTGGGCAAGGGCCATTGAAAATCCTATAGGCATTTCATCATACTTCATTATTTTTTCCTCCAAAATTATTGTAATTATATTTTAACCCTTTTCCAAACCGCTATACTGTACGATATAATTGGAAAAATTGATGTTCTCGATACACGCGAACGCAGAGATGGACCAGGCGGTAATTAAAAAAGTGCTCCAACAGATTTGGTCTGTTGGAGCACTTCTTGAACTTTTATTTAACAACCTTATATTTAACTCTTACACCGTATTTAACCGAAGAAAACAAGCCTAACTCTTCAAATTTAATAACAAAACTTCTGATAGTAGCATAAGCGGCGTTACCGAAATTTTTTTCAAGTTGTTTGGTCGAGAATTCGTCTGTGCCATAGAAAGATAGAACGAACTGCCAGAGTTCTTTTTCTTTTTCGGTTATCTTTCCTGATTTCAAAGTTTCTTCATATAATGCCAATGTATCAACAGTTGTTTGATTTTCACACATTTTGTTATAAACATTATTTATAAAGTAAATGATAAACGGTGTGATGTCGATTTTACCGCTGAATTTCTTATTTTCTTCAATAGTTGTAAAAGCATCATAGTATGCTTTGCGGCTTTTTTCAATATTGCTCGAAAAGGGAATAAATAGCGCAGACTGATATCCTTTTTGAATTAAAAACCATAAATGTAAAAGTCTTGCAATTCTTCCATTACCGTCAAAGTAGGGATGAATAAACGCAATATAAAAATGAATAATTGCGGCTTTAATTAAATCGTTTATATCATCATCCATATTTATAAAATCAATAAGAACTTTCATGTATTCGGGTACTTTTTGGTGATTAAGACCTGAGTGTTCAATATGGTCGCTAACGACATAAACGGTATCGTGTCTATAAAAATTTCCTTCAAGCAGTTTATCTTCGCCACCAAGAAAATCACCGATTGACATCATATATAGTTTGTAAAGGTTTTCTTCAGTTATTTTGTTTGAAGTATCGGCAATAAACTCAAGACCTTTTTTGATACCCAAAATTCTGTTTTCCTGCTCGTCATTAGGTGCCATACCTTTAAGGATTTTGCGAACACTATCACGACTGAAATCTATACTCTCAATTGCAGAGGTAGCAATTATCTCATCCTCTGCTGCTTTTATACCGTAGAAATTTTCTTGTGATTTGAGTAATAGTTTTATGGTGTTTTGAGTAATACTTGCATGATTTTTAATAAAAACAACATTGTTACTATCAAAATCTAAAATTGGTAATTCTTTGTAATAAAATTCTTCCAATGTTTGCAGAAAATCATTAAAATCTTTACCGTATTTATAGTTCAGCTGTTTATATTCTGTTAAGTGTTTATCACCGAGTATTTTTGTAAAAAGTTTAATTTCCATACAATTCTCCGACATTATTTAGTATCAATTTGTATCAGTATAACACAGATTTTTGAGTTTGTCAAATTTAAATTTTGATAAATTCTCTTGACTTATCTTTACTTTGAAATGCATTTTATCTTCATTTGCTTTGCAAGATATAACATCAGAATTAGCATGAAGCCATGCTATTTTCTTGCCTTCAGCTACATTTAATTCAAATTCACACACCTCAAAACCAACTGAAATTTTATCATCTATAAGCTTTAACAGTCTATCACACCCTTCCCCGCTTATTGCCGATAATCCGACCAAACCAACCTTTTGTTTATTTAAAAATCTTAAAGAGAAGTTATTTAATAATTCTTGATTAACGGTTAAATCGTGACTTTAACTGCTGTCTGCTTATTAAAGGAACAACGCGAGGATACAAACAATCACGGCAAAGAGTGCTACACCTTCTACAAGTGCCGCAATCACAATCATATTGCTTCGGATATCTCCTGAGAATAAGAATACATCCTGAAGCATCTGTCCGAAGTGCTTACGAAGAGAAGCAATCTTAATCTTCTTAATATCGATTCCATCAATCAAAATCTGACCTTTCTGAATGTCATAGTTACGTACCATAAGTGAAAGAATGGTCGATTTTCCAGAACCTGTAGAGCCTACAAAAGCGACTGTTTGTTTTGCATCTACATGGAAGGATACGCCTTTTAATACCCATTCTCCTGGCTTGTAAGCAAACCA